>CAYXJH010000152.1:0-7316 GCA_964465415.1 uncultured Gemmatimonadaceae bacterium | reverse complement strand
GGTCGGGACGCCAGCGGGATCGGCCTGCCGGAGTACGATCCGTCCGCGCCGGATGGCGGCGGCCAGGCCCATGCGCGCGTCGTGCCTCCGGGCTACCGCCTCGCGCTGGGCATGGAATCGGGCCAGGGTCGCGTCGAGATCCTCCCGTTCGAGGCGGTCCCCGCCGGGCACGCCGTCGAGCGCTACGTCGACGTCCTGACGCAGACCGTGACGTGCGCGGCGATCCTGCACCGCCAGGGTGAGCCATACGGCGGCGACGGCCACGGTCGCCACCACCCCGATCAGGCCCGGCCACAGGCCCGGGGCAAAGATAAAGAGGGCGATCGTCCCGACCGCCGCCAGGGCAGCGAGCCAGGCGGGCCAAACGGGTGCCTGCAACCGCTCCATGTCCCGCCACCGCATGTTGGCCCGAGCCAGCCGCTCCGGGAGATCGGCCGGATAGTGCCCTTCAGCGGTGGCCGCGGTCGCGTCCTCGATCGCGGCCGCCAGGGCGTCCTCGGCCTGTCTGACCGTCGCCCGCACCTGCTCGAGGCTGCGGGAGAGCTCCTTGACCTGCCGCGCGCCGATCTCGATGGCGCTGCCGCGGCCCAGCGCCGCATGGACCTCCTCCAGCAGGTCGATCTCCGCCGCCAGCTGTCGCAGCCGCTGGCCCATTCGATCACGGTCCAGGGTCAATGGGCCACGTCGGGCACCCGCCGCCCGGGCCGCTTCCAGTCGACGTTCCAGTCCTGCGATCTCCGCCTCGACCTGCTCGAGTGCCCGGGCATCCCGGACGCCTTCGTCCGATTCCTCGATCGGCCGGGCGGTCACCTCGCGGTGATCCGCGGCAATGGCCCGGCGCGCGTCATCGAGGCGGGCGTGACCGCCGCTCGCTACCCTGAACAGGTGGTCCCCGAGCCGCGTCGCCGGGAGCGCGCCCTGCCGCACGAATAGCGTGTCCAGGTACGTGGCGCGATCTGGCACGCCGATCAGATCGGCCAGGACCCACCGGTGCCGGCGCGCTTCGTAGGGTCGGGTCCTGACGTCGACCGTCCCCTCATACACGATCGACCCGGCGGACCGAACGCTCACCGCGCCACGGCGGAGGTCACGGCGGACCTCCACGCTGGCCTCGCCCCGTCCGATCCTGGCTCGGGCCCACTTCTCGTGCCGCTCGCCGCCGCGACTACCGTGCTGGCTCCGCAAGGGCGTGACCTGCCGAGGCCCCGGGCCGAAAAGACACGAGAGCATGCCTTCGACCAACGTGGTCTTGCCGGCGCCGTTCGGGCCCGCGATCACGATGGGCTCCGGTCCGTCCCGGAGCTCCCACGCCGCGTCGTGGCAGCCCGTATGGAGCTCGATCCCCTCGATCCTGGGCCGGAGCATCAGCGCACTCCGAGCGAGCGGAGGGCCGTGCGCAGGGCGTGTTCGGCCACGTCTCGATCCTTCACATCGCCGGCCAGGGCGATGCGCTCCCGGCCCAACCGCACCACATGGCCGGCCACGGTGTCCGCGGCCGACAGCTCCTCGAGCCGGTCCGGCGGGTAGTACCGCGACTCGTCCGCCACCACGGCATGGCCGAACCGCTCCACCAGCGCCGCCGTGACCGCGTCGGCGTCCAGCGGGAACGATGCTTCGCCGGTGAGCCGCACGACAGGCACCGCCTCCGTGGGCATCACGGACGTTACGGCGTCCGTCACCGCCTCGTCATCCGTGCACGTGGACACATCGATCTCCGCCTCCACCGCCGGCCGCACGCCCGCATCGCGGTGCTCGATCCGGGGCGGCTGACCGGGCTCGATATCCACCAGGACGTACCCCCGCGGTCCGGACTCCGACGGGTCCGTGGCGGCAAAGGACCCGGGATAGCACGCCGGGACGCCGCCGAACCGGTCCGGCAGTGTTAGCTCGTGCTGATCACCCAGTGCGACATAGTCCACAGGCAGCCGCCCGAGCGTTTCCAGGTCCACGGTCAGCGCGTTCCTCGCCGGGGTCGACGGCCGCGTTCCGTTGACGTAGGCGTGCAGAAGCGCCACGTGGATCCCGGGCCTGGGGTCACGCCTCAGCGCGGACAACGGGTCCTCCGATTCCGCCGGGTCATAGGCGGCGCCATAGACGTGCAGGGGGCCGTCTCCGGTCTCCACGGTGACGGGCCCGCTCATGGCAGGGTTTGCCAGGAGATAGACGCGGTGCTTGTCCGCGAGCTGCCTCCCCTGCTCGTCCCGCAGCGGCCAGGGCCGGCCGGCCGTGTGGTCGCCGTTCTGCATGACGACCCGTCCGCCGCGCGCGATCTCACGGTACGGATTGAGCTTCAACGTGAGCGCATCGTGGTTGCCGGGGACCAGGAACACGGGCACGCACAGGTCGATGAAGCGTCTCAGCGTGTCACGCACCGCGGCCAGGGTCGATGGCCGGGTGTTCGGACCGTCGAACAGGTCACCGGCGATCAGCACGGCGTCCGCACGCGCTTCCGCCGCGCGCTCGGGCAAGCGGCTGAACGCGGCCACGACTTCGTCGGCCCGCTCCTTACCCAGGCGTCCGAACCCCGCGTATGAGGCGTCCAGATGGACATCGGCTGCGTGGAGCAATCTCATGCGACCCATGGTTGCATTCGGTGTGCCGCGCCGCCGCCCGATCGCCAGCATTGCATCCGCGCCCGCGGCGCGTAGGTTGAAAGTGGGTATATGCCCTACAACTATCACACGGAGGAAAGACGGATGGCGAAAGCACGCGGTGGGCTCGCGCAGAAGGTTCAGCCGGATGCCCAGCTCGCCAAGGTCGTGGGCAACCAGCCGATGACTCGGAGCGAGATCACGAAGAAGGTCTGGGACTACGTCAAGAAGAACAACCTGCAGGACTCGCAGAACCGTCGGATGATCAACGCCGATGACACGATGCGCCCGATCTTCAACGGCCAGAGCCAGGTCTCGATGTTCGAGATGACCAAGCTGGTCAACCAGCACGTGTCCAAGAGCTGAACCCCACCACCCACCGTGCACGACGGGGCGCCGGCCGGCGGTCGGCGCCCCGCCCGCGTAACGCCTGACGCCGACTACTCCTCCCCCACGAGGAGGCGGCGCAACGCCGCCGGCGTCTCCACCGCGGCAATGGCGCCGCCGGCCAGCGCTTCCCTGGCGAACTTGGCCCGCTCCGCCTCGGGGCGCGCCCAGAGGACCGTGATCGGGTGCAGCCCCGCGCTCGTGGCGGCGCGCACATCACTCAACGTGTCACCGACGTACACCGACCCGTCGGGTGGCACGTCCAGCAGCTCCATGGCGATCTCCAGGCCGTGCGGGTCGGGCTTCGGAGCGCGCACGTCGTCATCGAACACCAGCGCATCGAACGGGCCGAGGGAGATGATGGCGCTCGTGACATCCCAGGATCGACGACTCTTTCCCGTGACGATGCCCGTGGGAATATCAGCGTACCGTAACGTGTCCAGTACCTCGGGAATGCCGGGGTACACGCCCTCGAACATGCCGCCGTGCAGATCGCTGTAGGCCCGGTAGAAATCCTCGAGACACGCGTCGAAGTCCGCTTCGGCGACGACGGCCCGGATGAACGCGAGCTCCGAGGTCGGTCGCAGGGCCAGGATGTCGTCGTGGGTCATGCCGGCGCGGACATAGGGCTCGACGGCGGTGCGGTAGGCTTCGAGGTAGAGCGCCTTGGTGGCGATCAGCGTGCCATCGAGGTCGAAGAGCACCGCCCGGGGGGCGACGCTGGCGCGCATGACGGAAGGGCCGTGATTCGTGTTCATGCGCTCGAACGATCGCGCCGGTCCCGATGGCGGTCAACCGCTCCGCCTTCTAGGTGTTCGCGCGCGCCTTCGCCTGGTGCTCTGCGGTCGGGCCGGTGCGCGTTCCCGGACGCTGGCGAGGGAGGCCGCGGTGGACCAGCACGGCCCGGTGGGTGCCGCGGATCACCTTGTCCGCAACGCTCCCCATGAGCATGCGACGCAGACCGCCGCGCCCGTGGGTGCCCAGCACCACCAGGTCCGAATCGTTCGCCGCCGCCATGTCCAGGACGGCCCGGGCAGGGTCGTAGTCCACGGCGACCCGGGTCTCGATGGCTTCGGCGCCGAGCCAATCGGCTCCAGCGACTTCGGCCAGGTACTGCCGGGCGGAGGCCTGGCGAGAGGCCATCTCGTCCTTGCCGAGCGGGAGCGTGTTGGGCAGGTACGGCGAGGTATCGGCGAATGGAGGTTGAAGCACGTGCGCCAGGACGAGAGAAGCGGTCTGCGTGAGATGGAGCGAGACCGCGGCCCGTAGCGCCTGCTCCGCCGTCTGACTGCCGTCCAGGGCGACGAGGAGGCGTCGGAATACCATGTCGTCCGACGCCCGGGCCGCGGCGCATTCGTCCGATCGGGGACGGATCAGCAGCAGGGGCGCCGGGCACTGCCGCATCAGGCTGTCGGCCGTACTGCCCAGCCACGCGCGCTGGAATCCGCCTCGTCCATGGGTGGTCATGACGACGACGTCGACCGCATGCTCCTCGACGTACGTGGTTAGCGCCTCCCTCACAGGCCCGTGGATCAGGGCGGCCCGGGTGCGCACGCCCGATGAGGCCAGCCTCTCCGAGAGCTCCGCCATGTAGCCGCTCTCCCGGTCCGTTTGCTCGGCGGCCCGAGCCTCGACCAGGTCCGCGATGGGTGAGCGCGCCGTTGCCGGTTGGTACGGTACATGGACCAGCACGAGGTGGACCGTCGCGCCCGTTCGCCGGGCAATGGCAAGGCCGCAGGGGAGAGCGTGCTCGGCGAAGTTCGAGCCGTCGACGGGGACGAGGATTGCTCCGGGCATGGGGGCACCCTCCGGAAAAGAGAACGGGGCCCGACGGCGACTCTCCGGCGAAGCCCCTACCCGCGCGCCGCGGACCCCGTTCCGAGCCATATGATGGCACGATACGGGGTAACGGGCAGTCAGGCGATGGATGAATCCGCTGTGGGGATATCCCCGACCGCAGGGAGGCCAGCGCTCGCCGCGGGGGTTCAGTTCGCCCGGACAGTCCGCTCCCGGGCCCATTCACGCAGGGCCCACACCCGTTCCCGGGCGACGTCGGCCAGCGGTCGCGTCCGGCCGGCCTCCTGGAGGAGGTGCTGCTGGGTGAGCCCTGCGTCGCGGGCGAACGCGGCGTACAACGCGCTTATGACCACCTGTTCGATCTCCGCTCCGGTGAAGCGGTCGGTGGCGGCGGCCAGCGCGGCCAGGTCGAACCGGTCCGGCGGCTGGCTGCGTCGCGCGAGGTGGATCCGGAAGATCGCGACGCGGGCGTCGTCGTCGGGAAGGTCGACGAAGAAGACTTCATCGAACCGGCCCTTGCGCAGCAGCTCGGGCGGGAGCCGGGACACGTCATTGGCAGTGGCCACGATGAACACGTCGCCCTTTCGCTCCTGCATCCAGCTCAGGAAGGTGCCCAGCACACGCGTGGACACGCCGCCATCCTGGCTGCCGCCCTCGGCAAACGCCTTCTCGATCTCATCGATCCACAGGACGACCGGCGCCATCCGCTCGGCGGTGTCCATCGCCCGGCGGAAGTTCTTTTCCGTCTCCCCGATGTACTTGTTGTAGAGGCTGGACGGGTCGAGCTTGAGCAGCGGCAGGGTCCATTCCGTGGCCACGGCCTTGGCGCACAACGACTTCCCCCCTCCGGGGACTCCCACAAGCAGGATCCCCTTGGGGAACTCCAGCCCGAACTCGCGGGCCCGCTCCGGCTCCAGTATGATGGACCGCCGCTTCGCCAGCCACGCCTTCAACGAGGTCAGGTCGGCGATGTCCGCCATGGCCTCCTCGGCGGGATAGTACTCCAGGAGCCCCTCCCGCTCGACGACCTGGCGCTTGTGGTCCAGCACCGCGCCGATGTCCGCGGCCGTGAGCCTGCCGTCTTCCACGATGGCGCGCGTCAGCAGCTTCTCCGCTTCGAGGAGGGTCAGGCCCCGAAGATTCGCGTACAGGCGGCGTAGGTCCGACGGCGTCAGCTCCACGGTGACATGCTGGCGCTCTCGCAGGTCCCGGAGGATGTGGCTCAGGAGTTCGTGGTAGTCCTCGTCCCGTGGTGGCTCGAGCCGCACCGTGGCAGCCCGGGCCCGGATCGGCGCCGCCAGATCCACGTCCGAGCCGGTCAGGACGATGACGCCATCACTACGCTCATACGCCCGCGCGGCCTCGCCCAGCGCCGACGAGACCGCCGCGTCTCCCAGATGCGCGCTCAGCCCGCGGAAATGGTACACGGCCGGAAACGACGCGTGCTCCACGTGCGCGAGGGCGCCGGTCGCCTGCCGCGTGCCATAGACCGGACCGTCGGCGCCGTCGCGGCGCAAGCCGTGGGCGGGAGACCACACGAAATGGGCGACACCGAGCCGGTCGGCGAGATGCCGGATAAGCGTTTCCGCTCGGTCCTCCTCGTCCGTGGCAAGGACGACCAGCCCGTGGTTCGAGCGGACCAGGAGCGCCAGCTCTTCGAGCGCGTCAGGTTGGTTCATCGCCCTATCCTGGCCGGCGCGCGGCTTCCCTGCAATGGCCCAGCCGGGGCGACCCGGCGGGTCATTCGGCCGCGCGACTGTCGAGCGCGGCACGGGCGGCGGCCGCGATCCTGAGCTGGGCCACCGGCATGGGAAACCGGTCGATCTGTGAGAGACGCGCCCACGTCGCGTCCGTAGCCACCTGGCCGGTCCGCAATCGGGAGTGGCCGGCCAGGGCGAAGAGGGTCGGCCGGTACGTGATCGTCTTGTGGGAGAACGCGTGCTCCACGGCATCCAGCGCCCGGATGGGCCGAGCCCCGGACCGCAAATCGAGCAGGCGGTCCGGCTCGTCGGACCCGGGGAATTCCCAGAGGCCGGCGAGGAGGCCGTGAGGAGGGCGGCGAACGAGGAGGACGCGCCCGTCTTCTCGCGCGAGCACGCACGTCTCGATCGTCTCGTGCGGGATGCGCCCCGAACGTGGCTTCGACCGTGGCCGCTCCTCCTGCACGCCTCGAGCCCGCGCGCGACACCAACGGGATACGGGGCACCGTTCGCAGGCGGGGGTTCGGGGCGTGCAGATCGTGGCGCCCAGCTCCATGAGCGCCTGATTGAAGTCGCCCGGCCGATCGGCCGGGACCAGGGCGGAGGCCCGCCGCCTCAGCTCAGCCATGCCCGGGTCATCCAGGTCGTACAGCCTGGACAACACGCGCCGGACGTTCCCGTCCACCGCCGCCGCCGGCACGCCGAACGCGATGCTGGCGACGGCCCCCGCCGTGTACTCGCCGACCCCTGGCAACGCCCGCAGCTCGGCCAGCTCCCGCGGAACCCGGCCGCCGTGCCGCTCGCGCACCAGCTTGGCCGCACGATGAAGGTTTCGCGCGCG
>CAYXJH010000151.1:2463-7343 GCA_964465415.1 uncultured Gemmatimonadaceae bacterium | reverse complement strand
CGGCTCCGCCGCTCCGGCGCCATCGAGCTGGTCCTGGCGCTGGCCGTGCTCATCGTCACCGCCGTCCTCGTCGCCGTGCCGCCGCCGGGGGGGTGACGCGGGTGGGGGCGCCTCTACTTCGCGGCGCAGTACCGCAGGCTCCGGTTGGGCCGGCCCTGGCTCAGGTCCACCACGTCCACCATGCGGCCGCCGCTCATGGCGACGGACGCCTCGACACTGGCCCGCGCGAGGAAATGCCTTTCGTAGGGAGGCCGCCGACGCAGCCGGCGCCAGATCCGGCGCAGGTGGTGTCAGCGCAACGTGTAGAGCCAGGCCCTTACCGTGCCGGGATCGATGCGGGGGCCGTTGTGCGTCTGGAAGATGGCGAGGCCACCGGGCCGAAGGACGCGGATGAACTCCCGGATGTAGGACGCCTGGTCCTCGGGAGGGCCACGGCAGGGATCCGGCGTAGGCCAGGACCTCGCCGATCTCGTCCCGTCCGGTGGCGAAGAACTCATCGGGATCCCAGCGCCCGCCTTCGTAACCTTTGCGGGTGAGTACCGCGTACAGTGGGTCGTCGCGGCCCAACTCCTCGTAGATCTTCCGGACATGATCCAGTCCCATGTATCTCTCGACAATGCGTACGGCTATGCCCCCGACGAGGCGCTGTACCCCAGCCGTCGCGGAACGCGGTCACCTCGCCGCTCCGGTCCGTGCGCGGGGCTGACACTTGCGAAACGGTACCTCGGACCCCCACCATCAGGACAGAGCCATCGTACTGCGGGCCGGCAGCGGCCCCAACGACCACCCGTCAGCCCTGGAAGATCGACATGTCGGCCACGCATATCCGTGTGACACTGCGCTACATCGAGATCCTGGACCGGAAGGATCTGGACGAATACGGCGAGTTCGTGTTCCGGTTCAAGGCCGCCGTCCCCGAGCGGGGTGTGGAGAGCGCCGTGCGGCTGCCGGAGTCCGGGCACTACTCGGTGTCGGACCATCCGTCCATGAATCGTCTGAAGATGGACAAGGTGATCTTCGAGGGCGAGGTCATGGACGGGGACACCCTGGTGCTGGAGGCGACGGGGGAGGAGCTGGACTTCCTGTCTCCCAACGACCACCTGGTGCCCTACCGCCGGGAGTTCACCGGACCCGTCGCCGGCTGGATCGGCCGGCACAGCCCGTGGGACGAGGGCTCGGACGACGCGGCCGACCTCGAGCAGATGAAGGACTGGCGGATCTCCTTCGAGATCGAGGACGTGACCTGACGAGCCGGCGCCGAGCCAGCGCCCCCAGGTTCGTCAGGCTTCAGCCCTGACGCCGCCCGCCAGCCCGGCCACGGGGATCGGCCGGAGCGGCATCTCGATCACGAACCGGATCCCGCTCCCGCTCGACACTGGCGACGCCGAGATCCGGCCCCCGTGCGCCTCGACACCCGCGCGGGCGATGGGGAGCCCGAGGCCCGGCCCGACGCGGCCCGACTCCGACACGCCAGTCGCATAACGGTCGAACAGCCGCTGCACCTCTTCCGGCTGGAGCGGCGGCCCGTCGTCCCGCACCTCGATGAACAGCCGGCCGCCGCCGCCCCGGAACAGGACCTTCACGTCCTGGCCGCGGGGCGAGAACTTCACGCAGTGCCCCACCACGTTGGACATGACGTCCCGCCGCAGGCAGTCCGGATCGGCGACCAGGAACGTCGGCGCGTCGGGATCCACCGAGACGTCGAGGCCTATGCCGTGGCTCGCGGCAACCGGCTCGAACGCCCGCCGGACAGCCGATGCGAAATGCCGGACGTTGATCTCTTCCAGCCCGAGCCGAAGCCCGCGGGCCTCCATCCGGCTGATATCGATGAGCTGATCGACCCGCTCGCCGAGGGAGCGTGCCTGGGCCCGGAGCGATTGCAGGACCTGGCGGTGCCGCACCCCGAGGCTGGACTCCGCCTCGCCCATCAGCTCCGCGTAACCCGAGATCACGTTGATCGGTGTCTTCAGGTCGTGGCTCGCGATCCCGACGAACTCGGCCTTCATTCGGTCCAGCTCCGCCAGACGCGTGGTCATCGTCCGGAAGGACCGGAAGAGCTCGCCCACCTCGTCCCCGCGGTCGTACGCCGGGTCCGACGTCGACTCGAGCCGGCCATCTGCCGCGCCCACCATGGCGAGACGCAGCCGATCCAGCGGTCCGGTGAGGACCTGCGCGGCGAAGGATGCGAAGAGGACGGCGACCAGCATGGCCACCAGCATGGCGATCCACGTGGCGGCCACCGCGCCGCCGGCGATGCGCTCCGCCTCGACCACACGGCGGGAAGTCCCCTGATCAATGGCGGTGGCCAGTTGGGAGACGGCATGATCGGCGCTCCTGAGCAGGGGCAGCGCCACCTCGCCCAGGTGCGCGGTCGCTTCGTCGAGAGCGCCCGCCACCACCAGGGCCTTGAGCGAGTCGGCCGTCGCCCGGAGCGCCGAGACCGGCACGTCCGCATGCCGGACGTAGGACTCGTAGCCCGCAGCCAGTAACGAATCGATCTGCGCCTCGATCGAGGCCACGTGCCGGTCGACGTCGAACCTCAGGTCCGTGTCGCCCGTGGCGACGAAGGCTCGCTGGAGTCGGTCCAGCTCCGCCAACTCCCGGCTCAGCCGGCCCGTCGCCACCGTCGTGCTGGCCACGTCGCGGCGCAGGTCCAGCGCGATGTCCCGCATCTCGCCGATGCGGTAGACGCCGTACAGCGCCGGTGCCGTCATCACCGCCACCAGCACGAACAGGCTGACCAGATACCGAGTGCGGAGTCCCATGGCGCGGCTCAGGCCCGGACCGGCTGGGCGGAGGCGCGGTCCAGCGCCTTGCGCAGGCTGCGGATCCTTCGGTTCACGGCGTCTCGCTCCGCCTTCAGGGATTGGAGGCGGGTCCGTAGCTGGGCCGGCGAGGGCGCCTCGCCTTCCACGACTCGGTCCGCCGTCTCCATGACCACCGTTTCGGGTGCGACCCTCAGCAACGCTTCGACCACCGCCGGGTCGAACTGCCGACCCTGCTCCGCACGGAACTCGGCCAACGTCTCCTGCACGGTCCACGCATGCTTGTACGGCCGCACGTGCGTCAGCGAATCGAACACGTCGGCCACCGCCACGATCCGGCCGCTCAGCGGAATGTCATCGCCCTGGGTGCCGCCCGGGTAGCCGGCACCGTCCCAGCGCTCGTGATGGGTCAGCGCGATCTCCTCCGCCAACCGCAGGATGGGGTACCGGCTGCCCGACAGGATTCGGGCGCCGATGTTGGTATGTGTCTCCATCAGCGACCGCTCGTCCGGCGTCAGGCGGCCTTCCTTCAGCAGGATCGAGTCGGGGATCCCGATCTTGCCGATGTCGTGCAGCGGCGCCGCCTTCCGCAGCAGGTCGATCTGCTCCTCCGGCAGGCCCAGCACCTGCGCGAGGCGAGCGGCGAGCCGGCCCACCCGCTGGGTATGCAGCCCCGTGTCATCGTCCCGGAACTCGGCGGCTCGCGCCAGCCGGTCCAGGATCTCCTGGCGCGCGACCTCCAGCTCCGTCGTGCGTTCCGCGACGCGCTCCTCCAGGCCGGCGTTCTGCTCGCGCAGCTGCGCGTGCAGCGACCGTGTGTGCACGAGGTTTCGGACCCGAAGGCGTATCTCGGCCGGGCTGAGCGGCTTGGTTAGGAAGTCCGAGGCCCCCGCCGCCAGCGCTCGCCGGCGCGTCTCTGCGGACGTGTCGCCCGTCACGACGAGGACGGGTACGAACCCGTCTCGCGGCAGCCATTCCTGGAACCGGGCGAGGAAATCGAAGCCATCGAAGTCCGGCAGAACCAGGTCCAGGAGAATCAGGTCGGGCGACAGCTCGTCCAGCCGGTCCGCGGCTACCCGGGCGTCCGTAACCTCGACCAGCTCGCCGTAGCCCTCGCCCTTGAGCACGTGTCGGAGGAACTCGACCTCGGCGAGTTCGTCATCGACGATGAGGATACGCGCCGGGCGAGCGGCATCCGGGTGCGGGATCGGTGCATCCATATGGGTCATGCGGGCGCTTCATGTTTCGGGGAGGCTACAATAGTGGCCCCCGGATGCGTCGCCGACAAGGGGCGGGGTACGCGCGCCACGCCCAGGGGACCAGCAGGAAGATGGCGACCAGGAACGGGATGCAAGCCTGATTCCCGCACCGTGTCACCAGGTCGTGGCCAGGCTGAGACCCACGGTGACGGACCAGTCGTCCGGGGCCACCTCGGGCGCCGGCCGGCTGTTGCGCTGGTACAGGAAGGTCGAGATCAGGGACAGCGATTGGCTGAGCGCCACGCGGCCGGACGTTTGCGCCTCCAGCAGGTAGTCGTACAGTTGGTTCCATTCGGGCTGGTAGAATATGACCTGCTCCACGCGTGTCCCTTCCTGAATCTGGCGACGGGCGCGGCCGCGCCAGCTCCACCTCGCCGTATTCGTGATCCCGGTCCCCACCGTGTCCGGGATCTCGAGCCGCTGGTGCTCGTACAGGATTGCGCCGCTCAGCGACACATCGTTCCAGCCGTCCCGCCAGAACGTTCGCTTGGCACCTGCGCCACTGTTCAATCGCACGTCGAGCCGTCGGAACGGGTCGTGCTCCGCCGTGGCGAAGATGAAGGGGGACCACGGCTGCGCGGGCCGGAACTCGGCGTTGACCGTGCCACGTACGCTGCGCGCGACCTCGTTGCCCTCGCTCCGACCGTACCGGACACGGCTCCGGAAGTCGAGCTCGTAGCGCTCCGTCTGGAGGTGGGTGAGCCGGAGCTCGTTGGTGATGACCGTCAGGTTTTCGTTCCCGCCCGAGCCGTTTACCGACAGGCCCACCTCACCGCTCCACCGCTCCGGCTCGGGGTCCGGCTCAGGTTCGGCTGGCGCATCCTGATCGGGCTCTTCCGGGACGGGCTCTTCCGGG
>CAYXJH010000151.1:0-2363 GCA_964465415.1 uncultured Gemmatimonadaceae bacterium | reverse complement strand
CTCAGGTTCGGCTGGCGCATCCTGATCGGGCTCTTCCGGGACGGGCTCTTCCGGGGCAGGGACCTCCTGAGCCGATGCGTCGGCCGCCGCGAGACCGAGGGCGAGCAGTGCCACCATGACGAGGACATTTCTTTGCATCGCCGGCTAGTTGAATCGTTCCGGCGTTCCCGGTCAAGGGGTGGTCCGGGTTCAGCGCGATCCCGGTACTGCCCTGGCCCGGTCGACTTCCCGGAGCGCCAGGGGGAACCACGGCACGAACCGGTGCGGTCGGGCCCGCATCCAGCGACGGAGGTCTCGCGGGCGGACCCAGCGCCACTCGACGACCTCGGCCGGATCCGGCTCCGGCGAGCCCTCCCAGCGGCCGACGAAGACATGGTCGTACTCGTGCTCCGTAAGGCCGTTCCCAACGTCCGCCCGGTAGAGGAGTGCCCCGGCCTGGTCGAGCGCGCAATCGATGCCCATCTCCTCTTTCAAGCGGCGGTGGGCCGCGTCCTCGGTCCGTTCACCGGGGCGCGGGTGGCTGCAACAGGTGTTGGCCCACAGTCCGCCGGAGTGGTACTTGCCCGGCGCCCGCCGCTGGATCAGCAGGTCTCCGGCATGGTTGTGCACGAGAATCGAGAATGCCCGATGCAGCAGCCCTGCCCGGTGCGCCAGCGTCTTGCCTGCCGTGCCGACCCGCCGGTCGGCCGGGTCCACGAGGATTACGCGATCTTCGATCATGCTTCGACCGTGGTCCCGTGAACGACGTCGCCCACACGACCGGTCTCGACTGCCGCCGAGCCAACGTGCAGGAGTGCGCCCACGCCCAGTCGGATCTTGCCGGCCAGCGTCGTATGCGCGCGGCGGGTCAGGTTGTCGTACCCGTTCCTGCGGATCTGCGCGTGGATCCCCCGGTACACGTCCGCCGCCACCGCCACCGGCCGGCGGTAGAAGTCAGGCAGGCGCGCGACCGCTGGCCGGGCGAGATCGTACTCGCTCTCCGCGACGCGGAGCAGGCGCTCGATCAGCTGCCGGTAGCCCGGATCCATGACGCCCGTCCGCCTCATCCGGTCCAGGTCGCTCCTCTCGAGGCCATGCCCGGCGAGCCAGGCCGTCGGAAGGTACAGGCGGCCGCGATCCAGGTCCTCGCCCACGTCGCGCAGGATGTTGGTCAGCTGCATGGCGTGCCCCAGCGCCGCCGCCCGGTCCAGCATCCACGGATCGCGGATCTCGAACAGCTCCGTCAACCACAGCCCCACCACCGACGCCACCCGGAACGTGTACGATCGCAATTCCGCGAGCGTCCCGTACCGCGTGGCACGCACGTCCATGCGCATCCCTTCAATCAGCTCTGCCGCGTACGCGAACGGCACGCCATGGGCTCGCATGCCCGGCATGACGCGGTCTGCCAGCGTATTGCCGGTGCGGACACCGTCGTATGCCTGGCGGGAGATCTCGAGCCACGCATCCAGCCGGGCCTCCAGCTCCCGGGCCGGAAGCTCCGATCCGTCCACCAGGTCATCCGTGTAGCGGCACCACGCGTAGACACCCGCCACCTGGTCCCGCCGGTCCGATGGGAACAGCCGGGAGGCGAAGCGAAACGATTTCGCGCGCTCCGCCATCAACCCTTCCCAGCCCGCCACCGGGGGGAGCGAGACGACCAGGCCGGTTCGCGCCGCCGCCTCCGCCTCCGACACCCAGCTCCGCAGCAGAGAAGACAGCACGGTGTCGGAAGGGAGCAGCGCGGCCACGTCCTTTTCGACCGTCGCGGCCTCCGCCCGCAGCCGGTCCACGCAACGGTCCAGCGGGCGTACGCCGTCCGGGCCCGCCGTCCGGAGACGCCCGGCCAGGTCCGCCCCGTCCAGCTCCGCGTCGTCGTCCAGCTCCGACAGCGGCCATGTCCAGAGCCCGCGCGCCCGATCCATCAGCGCCTGCTTCCCCGTCCCGGCTTCGGGGCAATAGTCGAGCAGGTCGTCCAGCATCTGGTACACCAGGCCAAGACGGCAGCCGAGGGCGAAGTACCGATCCGTTGCCGGGTCCGACCGCAGTGCCGGAGCGGCGGCGAGCGCCGCGCCCAGCAGCGCTCCCGACTTGTCCAGCACCATCGCCTCATATTCCGGCCAGGTGAGCGTCCGCCCCGCCGACTGGCCCTGCGCCTTCTCTCCCGCAACGGTGCGCTCCACGGCCCTCGCGAACACCTCGATCCAGTGCAGGTTTGCCGTCCGGGCCGCCTCGCGGTACGCCACGGTCAGCAGGTGGTCCCCCTCGACGAGCGCCGCCGCGACCCCACGGCGCGAAGCGAGCGTCGCCTCGCCCCGGCGCTCGTCCGCCCGGTCGATCACATCGTCGTGCAGCAACGATGCCTCGTGCGCCAGCTGAACGGC
>CAYXJH010000150.1:0-7393 GCA_964465415.1 uncultured Gemmatimonadaceae bacterium | reverse complement strand
GGCTCCGCAGGTGCTGCGGGCTCGCGTGGGCGGCGGGGCTTGCGTGGCTCGGCGGGGTCCATGGGATCGCGGGGGTCCTCCGATTCCGTTGCCATGTGTGCTCCTCTTCCACCGGGTTTGCCTCTGACGGTGTGCCCCGGGTGCAGACGGCGCAAGGTTGGCCGCGCTGACGGTACCCCGTATCTTTCCGCTGCAGACACCCTACAGCCTGATCGAGTACTGCCATGCGACCACCTCCGATGTCACGCCGCGGGCTCGGGACCGCCGACCTCGTTGTGCCGTTTGCGACCCTGGCATTCCTGCTTTTGCTGTGGCCCGCCCCATCGCCCGGCCAGCAGGACACGGCCCGGTCGCCGGGCGGACCGCCGCCAGCCGACGCGCTGGCGGACGACGACATCGTCGCCGGCAATCCGCTGGTCCCCCAGACCTTCGACTGGTGGCGCGCGGCGCCGATCGCGGCCACCACGCCGTGGGGTCAGCCGGTGGACGTGGCCGCCACCGAACTGATGCGGTCCTGGACGACCATGCCGGAGTACACGAACCGGTTCGTCGACCATCTGCCGGTGGCGGACGGGGTGGTGTCGCCCATGGACCACTTCGGATACCCCATCGGCCGGCCGGGCTATCTGCACCGGGTCGAGGAGATCCATGGCTACCACCAGGCGCTGGCCGAGAGCTCGCCACGGGTGAACTTCCAGCTGCTGGGCGAGACGGAGGAAGGGAACCGGCTGGCGCTGGTCCAGATCGGTAGCGAGCAGAACCTCGCCCGGCTGGAGCGTGTGAGGGAGGGGATGAACGCGCTGGCGGACCCGCGTCGGACGTCGGAGGACGAGGCGCGTGGCTGGATCGCGGAGCTGCCGGTCATCCACACCATCTACTCGGGCCTCCATTCGCCCGAGACCGGGCAGCCCGAGACGACGCTCGAGCTGGCGTACCGGCTGGCGGCGTCGGAGGACCCGATGATCCAGGCGATCCGGGACAGCGTCGTCGTGTTCCTCATCCCGGTTGTGGAGCCGGACGGCCGGAACCGGGTGGTGGACTGGTACCGTAAGCATGGCCTGGACATCGTCGAATTCGATGAGCGTATCCCGGGGCCGCCGTTCTGGGGCAAATACATCCGTCACGACAACAACCGTGACGGCCTCCAGATGACGGCGCGCCTGACCCAGGAGACGCTGGGGCTGTTCCTTGACTGGAGGTTCCCGATCGGACTCGATATGCACGAGTCGGTGCCCTACCTCTACGTGTCCACCGGGACGGGGCCCTACAACCCGGACATCGACCCCATCACGATCAGCGAGTGGCAGTGGATCGCCAATTACGAGGTGACCGCGCTGACCGCGCTGGGCAAGCCGGGCGTCTGGACCCATGGGTTCTACGACGGCTGGAACCCGAGCTACCTGCTCTGGCAGACGAACAACCGGAACGCCATCGGCCGGTTCTACGAGACGTTCGGCAACAGCCTGCCCCACACCATGACCCGGGAGGTGGGCCCGGCCCGGACCTCCGTAACCTGGTATCGACCGAATCCGCCCCGGGCCGAGACCGTCTGGTCGCTTCGCAACAATGTGAACTACGGGCAGACCGGCGTGCTCCACTCGCTTCACCTGTACGCCCGGAACCGGACCCGGATCCTGGAGCAGTTCTGGACCAAGTCGAACAACTCGCTGGAGCGGGGCCGCACCGAGGCGCCCTACGCCTACCATCTACCGGTGGATCAGGCGCGGAAGGGGAACGTGGCGCACCTGCTGAACAATCTGCGGCGGCAGGGGATCGAGGTGCACCGGGCGGACGGGGCCGGGACGTTCGGCGACATCCAGGTCCGCCGCGGCGACTACCTGGTCCGCATGGACCAGCCCTACCGGAACTACATCCAGACGTTGATGGGGGTCCAGCGCTTCCCGGAGGACGCGCCCCGCCCGTACGATGACGTGGGCTGGACGTTCGGCTACCTGTACAACGTGACGGCGAACGCGGTACCCGAGCGGGGCGTCCAGGACCTGGCCGCCACACTCATGACCACGGACATCACGATCTCCGGTCAGGTGGACGTGCCGCGGCGGGCGGCGTGGTACGCCGTGGACCCGGCCGCGTCCGCGTACGCCCTGGAGGCCCGCTACCAGCTTCAGGACGTGCCCATGGAGGTGACCCGTGCTCCGATCGAGCTGCGCGGCCGGACCCTCGCCGCCGGTACCTGGCTGATCCCCGCCGGGGCCGTGGAGCGCGGCACGGTAGAGGACTGGGCCGGTCGTCATGGCTTCGACCTCGTGGGCCTGACCGATGGGCAGGTGGACGGGGTGGGCCGGGCCGAGATGCGCACGCCCCGCATCGCCATGCTCCATAGCTGGCGCAACACGCAGGACGACGGCTGGGTCCGCTACAACCTGGACCGCATGGGCGTGCCCTACACATACCTCCCCGAGGACCGGATCGGCGGCATGGACCTGCGCGCCCATTTCGACGTGATCCTGTTCCCCGAGCAGGGCAGGGCCTCGACGGGCCGCGCCATTTTCGACGGGATCGACCCGAAATTCTCACCCCTGGCCTACCGCCCGGATGCCCGGTTCCCGGCGCTCGGGGTCCACAGCCAGACGGACGACATGACGGGCGGCATGGGCTACGAGGGCCTCGCCGCGCTTCGCGACTTCATGAACGCCGGCGGCACGTTCATCACCCTGGGATCGGCTACCACGCTGCCCGTGGAGTTCGGTCTGGTGCGGGGCGTGTCACTGACCAGTCCGTCGGGGCTCTTCGTACCGGGCTCCGTCGTGCAAGGGCGCGTGGCAAGAGCCGACCACCCCGTCGCCTGGGGCTACGAGGAGCGCGTCCCGCTCATCAACCGCTTCGGCCCCTACCTCGACGTGCCCTCCGACCTCGAGGACCGGGTAATCCTCCGCTACGGCGCCGCCGACGAGCTCTTCCTCAGCGGTCTCGTAATCAACGGAGCCGGCCTGGCCAACCGGCCTGCCGCCGTCGCCGTGCCGGTGGGGGAGGGGACCGCCGTCCTGTTCGGCTTCAACCCGCTCCACCGCTACCAGACGCATGGCATGTTCGCCCTGGTCTGGAATGCGATCCTGCACTGGGACGGACTGTAGGTCGGCGCCGCCGCTGTTCGACGGGCGGCCGGCGGCGACTTGCCTTCTATCCGCCCGGGACGACGCCGAGCCACCGGGCCGCGGCCAGGACCAGTGGCACGAGCACGGCGGTCGCGACACCCATGAGGCCGATGGCCAGCCCGCTCGTCGCTCCCTCGACCTCGCCCTCCTCCATGGCCCGGGCGGTCCCGGCGCCATGGCCGGACGCGCCCATGGCGAGCCCGAACGCGGTGGGGCTGCGCACCCCGGTGGCCCGCAGGATGAAGGGCCCGATGACGGCGCCCATTACCCCGGTGGCAATGACGATGGTCGCGGCGAGTGGCGGGATGCCGCCGACGCGCTCGGCGATGCCCAGCGCGATGGGCGTGGTCACCGACCGTGGGGCCAGGGTCAGGACCACGGCTTCCGAGCCGCCCAGCGCCGTGGCTACGAGAACGCCGGAGATGATCCCCACGAAGGCGCCGACGGCAATGGCGACGAGGATCGCCCGCCGCTGTCGTACGATGGCGTTCATCTGGAGGTGGAGGGGAACACCGATGGCGACCACGGCCGGTCCGAGGAACAGGGCGATGAGGCGGCCGCCCCGGTCGTAGGCCGCATAGTCGATGTCAAGCGCCAGGAGCAGCAGGATCACCACGACGATGGCCACCAGCACCGGGTTGGCCAGGGGGTGGCCGGCGCGCTGGTAGAGACGTAGGGCGGCGGCGTAGACCAGCACCGTCCCAACCACACCCGCGGCGGCGACCAGTGCCAGGCCCGCAGCGGCGCCCATCGTGAGCGGCTCAATCATGGCGTTCGAGCCGCTGCTGCAGGCGCCCCACCACCACGAGCACGGCCAGGGTGCTGGCCACGCTCCCGCCCAGGATCGGCAGCCACTCGGAACGGATCAGGTCGGTATAGACCATGACCGCCACGCCGGGCGGAACGAAGAGGAGGCCCATGTGACGGAGCAAGACGTCGGCGGCCGGCCGGACCCAGTCCGGGCGCACCAAGCCGAGCTGCAGCGCACCCGCCAGCAGCACCATGCCGATCACGCTGCCGGGGATCGGGAGGCCCGCGCCGTCTGCCACGACGGTCCCGGCGGCGAGAAACACGACGAGCACCACCAGCGCCGCAACAAGCCGCACACCGGAACGGAGCACCGAGTCTCGACCTCGTCCGGCGCCCGGTCGGCGCTCAGGGTCGGGCGTAGAGGTCAATGACCCGTTCGATGGCGGCCCGGCAGACGCTGCAGAACCCGACGTCGTTGCGCGTGAACATGATGCAGTCCACCTCGGGGCGGTACAGGCCCGTCGCCTGGTAGCCGGCGCCCTCGAACGCGCCTACCTGGCCGCTGTGCTCCATGCCGGCGAGGAACCTGGTCTCCCAGGCCTGCTGGCGGGTGAACAGGGCATCGAACTCTCGCTCGGGCGCGCCGCGCTCGATGAGCGCTCGGCGCTCGGCTCGGATGGCCTCGGCATGCGCCTCGAATTCGGCCTTGGCCCAGGGGGTGGGGAGCGGCGTGGCGTCGTCGACGCGGTCGCGCCATTTGAGGGCCGCCGGGTCGTGGAGCGCCGTGATGTTCGGCTCCCACGGCTCCACCAGGTGGGCATCGCCGGTCGCGTAGGCGACGTCGGACGAGTAATACTCGTCGGCCAGGCCGGCGAAGTGGTGGCCGAACTCGTGGACGAACACGTAGTCGGCGAACTCGGTGTGGGCCGCGACGGTGGCCTGGTCCCGGAGGATTCCGCCGCCGCCGTACTGCTCGTCGTTGACCAGGATCACCAGGAACTCGTACGGCGCGGACGCGGCGATGTCGCGGAGCGCTCGATTGTCCAACGTGAGGATGTAGCGTTCGGAGCCGAAGATGTTGTACTCCGTGCCGATGGGCGTCCGGCGGAAGAGTCCGGACTGGGGCCGGTTCACGCCGCTCTCGGCGGTGGGCAGGTCGAGAGCCCGGACGTTGAAGTCCGCCCTCCGGGTCCGGAAGGGTTCGTGATCGAACAGCGCGTCCGTGAGCCGGCGCGCGTCGGCGTGGAAGCCGGGAAGCTCGGCCTCGGTGTAGCCGTCGCCCAGGATCAGGAGGTCGACCTTCGTGGCCGGATCGCCAGTCTCCAGGATCGACCAGACCCGGCCCGCGGGCGGGCGCCGCACGGGAACGACGGCGGGGTCCGCCGGATCGACCGACACGCGCCAGACCTCCTCGAACACGTTCGTCGCGTTCCGCTTCTTCACCACCACGTCCACGGGCGAGAGGGGCCAGGGGAAGCGGAGGGACTCGTGGAAGGTCCGGTGCATGGCCTCCGCCTCCGCCGTCGTTTCCCACTCGCCGTAGATCGACGCGTAGCCCCGGGAATAGAGTTGGCGTCCGGTATCCGGTTCCCGGACCTCGAAGAAGTACGGCCCGAGGTTCGTGTCATCCAGCAGCCGGGTCCGGCTGCCCGCCCACGGCCCGTCCGACACGACCCGGTCCAGCGAGAAGATCTCCTGGCCCGCACGGCCCGTGTGATGGTAGTCGACCCGCATGGTGCGGTCGGTGAAATGGTCGTCGAAGACGACGTCGCCCTGCCATGTCGGTGCGACCCCGGCACCCCTCGCGGACCGGGCGGCGTCGGTCTGCATCAGCGCTGGGCCCAGAAGGCCGCCGATCAGGAGCAGCAGGACGAACGCAAGCAAGAGGACTGTGGCGGAACGGAGCCGCATGGTCCCTCCAGGGCTTCGCATCGTGGTGGCTTCGCCGCGACGGGATGGCGAAGCAAACCTACTCCGGAATACCGCCTCGCTGCCAGTGCCTGCCGGCGAAGCGGCCCTGCGGACCGTGGCCCGTGGGTTGCAACCACTTCAGGGCGAGCCCGGTACCCCCTAGCCAGGAGGAGGCATGGCGCGCTGCGACCATTGCGGGAACGACTACGACAAGACCTTCGACGTCGTCCGGGGCGGCGAGACCCGGACCTTCGACAGCTTCGAGTGCGCCATCGAGGTCATGGCGCCGACCTGCGGCAACTGCGGCGTGCGCATCGTGGGGCACGGCGTGGAGTCCTCGGCGAACATCTTCTGCTGCGCCAACTGCGCGGAGCAGGCGGGCGTGGACGGGTTGGTGGATCGGGTCTAGCGAAACGTCTCCATGAGCTCGTCGAGCTTGGCGCTGCCGGGGCACAATGTGTCGAACGGGAGGTCCACCAAGGGGTTGGCGACGGTGCCCAGCACATCGTGCATGTCTGGCGCTTCTGGATCCACGAAGAGCAGGCCGGTCGCGACCTCGCCGGCTTCCTGGCGCTCGCGGAGGTAGCGGTACACGTAGTCGCGTCGGCTGGGATCGAAGTTGGGCGGTACCTTCCGGAACCGGACCACGCTGCCATCGTGCATGGCGACCTCTCGCACGTCGCCCTCAGCATAGCCCGTCTGGATGGTGGCGCGGATCGGCACGAAGTCGGCCTCCAACACCGGCCGGTTCTGGGCCCGGGTATAGCGGTAGCTCTTGGTCGACGCCTCGTGATCGTTGAAGGTGACGCACGGCGAGATCACGTCCACGAGGGCGAAACCCTTGTGAGCGATGGCGGCCTTGAGGATCGGGACCAGCTGGGCCTTGTCGCCGGAGAAAGAACGGGCGACGAACGTGGCGCCCAGCGACAGCGCCAGGAACACCGGGTCGATCGGGGGCTGCTGGTTCGGCTCACCACGCTTCGACTTGGACCCCACGTCCGCCGAGGCCGAGAACTGCCCCTTCGTCAGCCCGTACACGCCGTTGTTCTCGATGACGTAGAGCATATCTACGTTGCGGCGAATGGCGTGGCAGAGCTGGCCCAGTCCGATGGACAGGGAGTCGCCATCGCCGGAGATCCCGATGTACGTGAGCCCCGCGTTCGCCGCCTGTGCGCCCGTGGCGAGCGCCGGCATGCGCCCGTGGACCCCGTTCAGCCCGTGGGCCTGCGACAGGAAGTACGCTGGGGTCTTCCCGCTGCACCCGATCCCGCTCAGCTTCGCCACCCGGTGTGGCGCGATGTCTAGCTCGAAGAACGCATCGATGATCGCCGCCGTCACCGAATCGTGCCCGCACCCGGCGCAGAGCGTCGACATGGCGCCCTCGTAGTCGAAGCGGGTCAGGTCGAGGGCGTTGCGCTCGGCTTTGGGGAAGCGGATGCGGGGCTTCTGGATGTAGGTCATGGCGGATCAGGTTCGTGGACGGCTTTTCGACATCGACATCGACTTCGACTTCGACTTCGAACTGCGGGAGACGCTCCTGGGCTGGCTGGGGGACCCTGCCGTCCGGCGGGCACTGCCATGGGGGGCTCGCTGGCGCTCGCCTGGCGCGGGCGCTG
>CAYXJH010000149.1:0-7407 GCA_964465415.1 uncultured Gemmatimonadaceae bacterium | reverse complement strand
GAGTAGGGGTACGCGGGGCGCCCTGCGCCATTGCCATCGCCACGGCCGTGACAGCCTCCCGACGGCCGGCAGGATGCGTCGTGCCCGAGCCCGCCAGCGGGCCGTGCGATCCCGCTTCCTCCGCTTGCGGGTTTCCGCTCGCGCGACCAGGTCCTCCGAGTACGCGCGGGCCAGCGCGGGGAGGGCTCGACTGGCATCGTCGGGGCGGACCCGTCCGAGCACGCGGCTGGCCAGCCCCGGGATGAAGCTGAAGGCGACGACCAGGCTGGCCACCAGGCTGAAGCCGACCACGATGGCCAGGGGCACGTAATACGCCTGTAGCTCGCCCTGGAGGTAGACGAACGGGATCAGTACGACCACGGTGGTGAGCGTGGCGGCGATGATCGGGAGGACGACGTCGCCCGCCCCCCGCTCGGCGGCGCGGTCGGGCTCGTCGCCCAACTTCCGGCGGCGGTAGACGTTCTCGAGGACGACAATGGCGTTGTCGACGATCAGCCCGAACCCCATCGCGATGCCCATCAACGTGAGCACGTTGAGGGTGAAGCCGCCCCAGTAGATGAGGTTCAGGGTGATGAGAACCGAGAACGCAATGGTGGTGAAAACGATGGCCGCGGAGCGGAGCGATTGGAGAAAGAGCAGGAGCACCAGGAAGATGACCCCAGCGGCCACGAGGGCGCGGGTCCGGAGGTCGGAGAGCTGGGTCTTGACCGCCTCGCTCTCGTCCTGGTCCAGGATCAGGCGGACGCCAGGCGGGTGCAGCGCCTCCAGCCCGTCCACCCGCGCCTTCACGGCCTCGGCGAGCCGGACGACGTTGGTGCCGATCTCCTTGTGCACCGTGAACGTGACGGCCGGGAACCCGTCGACGCGGTAGTGGCTGCGCGCGTCCTCATGGGTGTCGTGGACCCGGGCCACATCGCGAAGCCGGACGATCCGGCCCCGGTCGGTCAGGAGCGGCAGCTGGAGCAGCTCGTCCACCGATTCGGCGCGCTGGCGGATGGCCACGGTCCGGAGCGACCCGGCCGATTCGACCATCCCGGCCTCCCGGATGTACTCCAGCTCCTCGATACGCTGGCGCACCATGAACGGGGACAGGCCCAGCGCCTCCACCCGCCGGGCGTCCATCTCGACCTCCAGGACACGGTCCCGGCCGCCACTGACCTCCACATCGTTCACGCCCGGGACCTGGTTGACCTCGGGCGCGATCACGTCCTGGACATGGGCCCGGAGCGACTCCGGGGTGTGCGGTCCGGTCACGGTGTACTCCAGGAACGGCCGCTGTTGCTCCTGGAACTCCCGCGGCACGTAGGGCAGGACGCGCGGTGAGACGCGGGCCGGCAGGGTGCCCCGCAGCCCCGCGACACGCTCCGACAGCTCCAGCCGGGCGAAGTCCATGTCGGTGCTGCGAGAGAACTCGACCCGGATGTTCGCCATTCCCGCCTGGGACGTGGACGACACGTTCTGGACGCCGCGGATCTGCTGGATCGCGCCCTCGAGGGGGGAGGTCACGAACGCCTCGACCGCCTCGGGCGACGACCCCGGCCAGCTGACCTGCACGGAGAGCTGGGGGAGCTGGGTGTCGGGCAGCAGCTCGAGGGGGATGTTCCGCCAGGCGGCATAGCCCAGCAACGCTATGCCCACGTACGCCATCGTCACCGCCACGGGGCGGCGGATGGCCAGGCGGATCATCCCCGCTCCTCCTTGCCGGACCGGGCCGCGGCGACCACGGGGACCGGATCGGGGGAAGCGCCGGGAACGATGCCGGCCCCGGTGTCAGCGGCGGTCCGGGCGGGTAACGGAGGCGCGGCCTGCCGCCCCGCGAGCTCCAGGATGCGCACGCGCAGGCTCTCGATCAGATCGTACGCCACGGGGACCACGATGAGGGTGAGGGCGGTGGCGGTGATGAGCCCGCCGATCACGGCGATGGCCAGCGGCGCCCGGAGATCGGCGCCGCGGCCAATGCCCAGGGCCATGGGTGTCAGGCCCAGGACGGTGGTGACCGTCGTCATCATGATCGGCCGGAGCCTGGCCGAGCCGGCCTCCAGGATGGCGGCACGGAGCGCCGAGCCGCGGGCTCGGGCCTGGTTGATGAAGTCCACCTTGATGATCGCATCGTTCACGACGATCCCCACCAGGATCACCATGCCGATGAGGCTCATGGTATTGAGTCCGCCACCGGCGATCCAGAGGGCGGTGATGGCGCCGATGAGCGCCAGCGGCACGCTGAGCAGGATCGTGAACGGATGGATGAACGACTCGAACTTGGCCGCCAGGATCATGTAGACCAGGAACAGCGCGAGGCCGAACGCGAAGGCCAGGTCCCGGAAGCTGCGGCGCATCTCCTCGTTCTCGCCGCCGATCTCGATCCGGAGACCCTGGGGCGCCTGCACGCCTGCAATCGCCACGGTCAGGTCCTCGACCGCCCGCGCGACGCCCCCGGACGCCACGTCCGCCAGCACGGGGACGACCCGGCTCTGCTCCCTCCGTTGCACCTCGCTCGGCCCAAGCGCCTCGCGCGTGCGCACCAGCTCGCTGAGGGGGACGCCGTCGATCCGCAGTGCGTTCAACGTCGCCAGCGAGCGCCGATCCTCCGCGGGCAGCCGTACCATCACCGGGATCTTGCGGTCGAACTCCACGAACTCCGTGGCCATGGAGCCCAGCATGTAACGCTCGACGGTCTCGGCGATCCGGCGCGTGTCGATGCCGTACATCGCCGCACGCTCCCGGTCGATCTCGACCTGCACCTCCGGCTGCCCGAGCTCGATCCCGAGGCGCACGTTGCGTATGGACGGAACCCCGGCCAGCACCGTCTCGAGCTGCTGCGCGTAACGCAGCGCGCCGTCCAGGTCCTCGCCGCGGATCCGGACCGCCAGGTCCGCGTCGCTGGCGCCCAGCATCCGCCCGAGCGCCGTGGCCTGACCCGTCGAAATGGTCAGACTACCGGCCGGGAACCCTTCCAGCGCCGGCCGGAGACGGTCGAGAACCGCGGCGGTCGGCGTTCGCTCCTTCAACCGCACCTCGAGGGTGGCCGTATGCAGCCCGGTCTCGCGATCGTCCATTCCCGCCACGGCCAGCTGCCGGCCGACCTGGGCGAACACGGCATCGACGCCGGGATCCGCCAGCAGGATCGCCTCGAGCCGCGCCACCGTCCGGGCCGTCTCTTCCAGGGGCGTCCCCTTGGGTAGCTCGATCCGGGCCCGGAACGCGCCCTGGTCCACGTCCGGCAGCACGCTGCGGTCGAGCGCCCAGCCGATGCCCAGCGCGATCACCAGGAGGGTCAACGTGACCGCTACGACGCGAGCGCGCCGGTCCAGTGCCCGTTGCAGAACGCGGTGATACCACAGCCCGAAGCGGTGGAACCCCCGGTCGAACGCGCGAAGCGAC
The DNA here is from genome assembly GCA_964465415.1 of uncultured Gemmatimonadaceae bacterium. Taxonomy (GTDB): domain Bacteria; phylum Gemmatimonadota; class Gemmatimonadetes; order Longimicrobiales; family RSA9; genus SLCC01. The sequence goes on along the minus strand of CAYXJH010000149.1, from coordinate 4,026 downwards.
GGGCCGAAGACCGCGTGCATGCCGCGCCCCGTCACGCGACCCAGCCGGCGAAGCGCTCGCCGACTCGCGGGCACGGGGTCGTCCTGGTGCAGGTCCCAGCGGGCGGCCATGGTGGGGAGCAGCGTCAGCGCCACCAGCAGGCTCACCAGCAGCGAGAACGCCACGGCCAGGGACAGCGCGGCGAAGAGCTCGCCCGCGACCCCCTCCACGTACAGGATCGGCGCGAAGACGCTGATCGTGGTGAGGGTGGATGCCGTGATGGCGCCCTGCACCTCCTCGGACCCGACCGCGGCGGCATCCAGCGTGGCCGCCTCGAGACCTTCCGCCTTGAGCTGACGGTGTCGGAAGATGTTCTCGAGCACCACGATGCTGTTGTCCACCAGCATCCCGACGCCCAGCGCCAGCCCGCCCAGGCTCATGATGTTGAGCGAGACGCCGGCCAGGTCCAGGAGCGAGAACGTGCCGATCACGGAGATGGGGATGGCCAGCGCGATGGCGACCGGGTAACGAGCGTCGCGCAGGAAGAGGAACAGCACCAGGAACGCGAGCAGGCCGCCCAGGATCAACGCCTGGACCACGTTCGATATGGCGTCGGCGATGAATCCCGCCTGGCTCATGGCCACGTCGATGTGCAGCTCCGGGTACTCGCTCCGGAGCTGCGCCAGGACCTCGTCCACCTCCTCCGACACCCGGACGGTGTTCGCCTCGGAGTCCTTGAACAGGAGGAGCCCCACGGCTTCCTGGCCGTTGTACTTCGCCATCGACTCCCGATCCTCGAACGCGTCACGGACCACCGCGACGTCCCGCAGCAGGATCACGGTCGACGACGACACAACGTCAGGGGAGCCCACCGAGTCGCCGCTACCGGCCCCACCCCCCGCCGCATCGCCTCCATCGGGCGATCCGCCGCCCCGGGCCACGACCACGTCGCCGATCTGCTGCACCGTCTCGAACTCGCCCAGCGTCCGGAGGTGGTAGCTGAAGACGCCGCGACGGACCGTCCCGCCCGGCAGGCTGTAGTTGGCAGCCTCCAGCGCCCGAGCGACCTGGTCGATCGTGACACCCACCGCCTCGGCCCTGCGGGCGTCCACCTCCACGTGGATCTCCCGCTCGAGGCCGCCCGTCACCAGCGCCTGCGCGACGCCGTCGATCTGCTCCATCCGGCGCCGGAACACCGATTCCGCGAGCTCCTTCAGCGCCCGGAGATCGTGCTGTCCGGCGAGGGAGATCGCGATGATGGGCTCGCTCCGCGGGTCGGTCCGCAGGACCACGGGCCGCGTCGCCTGCTGGGGGAGAACGTTGTCCAGCGTCTGGAGCCGTTCGCGCACGTTCAGGACGGCGAAGTCCATGTCCGTGCCCCACACGAAGCGGACCGTCACCAGCGAGACGCCCTCGCGGCTGATGCTCTCCACGTGCTGGGCCCCCGGCACGCGGGCGAGGGCGCCCTCGATGGGCGCGGAAACGAAGCGCTCGACCTCGGCGGGACCCACGCCGGCGTACTGGGTGTGGACGACCAGCTTCGGGTAGGACACGTCGGGGAGCAGGTCGATCGGTAGCCTGGCGAAAGAAATCAACCCCAGGAAGGCGACGGCGACGAACAGCATGGCCACCGCCACGGGACGGCGGATGGCTCGCCGCGGAAGACTCATCCGCCCGCCCCCACCCGGCCACCGACCTTCTCCTCGAGCGTTAGGAGGGCGACGGCGAAGCTGTAATAGGCCTGGAGCACCTCCCGCTCCGTACCGGCCACCTGCTCGACCATGCGCTGCAGACCCGTGTAGTCCAGGGTGTTCAGACGATACTGCTCCTGCCCCTGCCGGAGCTGCTCCCGCGCGATCTCGGCGGAGCGTTCCGCCAGCTGGACGGCCGTGTAGGCGTTGTCCAGGTCGATGAGGGCCGCCCGGACCTCGCGTTCCAGCTCGAGCCGGGCTTCACGCAGCGATTCCGCCGCGTTCCTGGCCTCGATGTCGGCCTGGCCTATCTGCGCCGACGTCTGGAACCGGTTGAACAGGGGGAATCCGACGCTCAACCCGAAACCCCAGCTCTGGTTCTCCGGCATGATCTCCCGGAACGCGCCATAATCGGGCAGGCTGGTGGCCCTACCGTAGTTGTAGTTGCCGGTGAGCGTCGGGAAGCGGGCGGCCCGTGCCGCGCCGAGGGAGCGGTTCGCGGCGCGGGTCGTGGCCTCGTGCTGGGCCATCCGCGGATTGCCGACCAGCGCCCCTTGAAGCAGCGCGTCCCGGTCCAGCCCGGAGGGGTCGAAGACCGGCGGGAACGCGCTGGCCAGGTCATAGTCCCGGTCGAGCGGCACACCCATCCGCGTCATGAGCTGAAGCGCCGCCTTCTGGGCTGCGCCCCGGGCGCGCTGGAGCGACTGCTCCGCCTGGGCGACCTGGAGCTCGGCACCCAGGACGTCCGTGGGCTGGCGCGCCGCGATCCGGAGCAACGCCCGGATCGCCGCCAGCGTCTCGCGAGCCGTGGCCAGCCCCCGCTCCTCGACGGTAACGAGCTCGGCCCGGAGGACCGCCTCGTAGTAGTCGGATCCGACCTGGGTTCGGAGGATCGCGGCCTGAAGCGTCGTCGCAGCCACCTGCGCGTCCGTCCGCGAGCGTGCGGCGCCATAGCCGCGGATGCTCCGAAGGTCGAACAGCGAGACGTTTCCGCTCAGTCCCTGGGACGCGCTGCTCCGGGTCGACTGTATGAAGTCCGCTTCTGAGATCGGCCGCCCCCACTCGTCCTCCGCCGTTCTCGTCCGCGAGGTGCTGCCGCTGAATGAAAGGCCCGCGGTGAGGCTCGGCAGCATCTGGCCGAGGCTCTGCCGCTCGGCGTGCTCGCTCGATGTAACCTGGTTGAGCTGCCGGATGTACTGCGGATTGTTCTCCAACGCCAGTTCCACCGCTTCTTCGAATGTCAGCGGGTTCGCCCCGCCGGCGGTCTGCGCGGGAATCCCGGAGGCGACCGCGAGGAATCCGATCCCCAGCAGCCCGACCCGGAGTCGAAGTCGAAGTCGAAGTCGGTGCCGCCTCACTCGGGCCTGCCCGTCTCGGCCGCCCGGTGGCTGTCCACCAGCCGGACCGCCGCATCGTGGGTGAGGGTGAAGTGGCCAGCCGTGAGCACCGTCTCACCGGGGTGGACCATGTCCGTCTCCGGGTCCTCGCGGATCTCGACGAGGTGCTCACTCTCGAGGCCCGTCGTCACGTACCTCCACTTGGCGCGACCGTCCTCGTGGACGAAGAGCATGCTGCGCCGGTCACGCTCCAGGATCGCCGACCGCGGCACCAGCACCCGGTCCGGGATCCGCTGCGCCTCGAGCTCTACGCGCGCATACATTCCGGGCAGGATCCGGCCCTGGGGATTGGGGACCAGCAGCGTGACCCGGGCGGTCCGGGTCTGCTCGTCCACCAGCGGGTTGATGGTCTCGACCGTGCCTGTGAAGGCCTGGTCCGGGAACGCGGAGAAGCGGACCTGCGCCATCGCGCCGGCGGCCAGGTGCGCGAGCTCGCCCTCCAGCACCTGCACCTGGACCTTGACCGGGTCCAGGTCCACCAGCGTCATGAGCTCGTCACCCGGTCGGACCAGCTGACCCTCGACCACGTGAAGCGATGCGATCCGGCCCGCGAATGGCGTCCGCACCCGCGTTCGTTCCAGGTCAAGCTGGGCCTTGCGCAGCGCCAGGTTCGCCTCATCCATGCCGCTGCGGATCCGCGCCGCCCGCTCCCGCTCCGCACGGATATCGGGATCCAGGGTCTGATCGAACAGGACCCGCTCCTCGTAGTCGGCCTCGACACGGGCCTTCCGCGCCTCGGCCTCCTCTAACGCCAGCTCGTAGTCCACCGGGTCGAGGGTGAGGACCACGGCGCCGCGCGCCGCGCGGTCCGACTCGCGAACCGGGACGCGAGCCACCCTACCGCCCACCTCCGCCGTCAGACGGGTACGTCGCCAGGCCTCCGCCTGGCCCGCCGCGGTCACGGACAGCACCAGGTCCTGCCGCACCACCGGAGCGCCCTCGACCGCAATGGCCACGTC
>CAYXJH010000148.1:0-7452 GCA_964465415.1 uncultured Gemmatimonadaceae bacterium | reverse complement strand
GCCGGTCCGGCGGGCACCTGCGGCACGCAGTCCGCGCCGCTCGTGCCCGTCGTGGTCACGGCCGGCAGCCCGGCAGCCGTGCGTGTCCGGTTGATGAGCGGAACCGCGGCGGCAGGGTTGTTCGTGCGGATGTACCCCTCCGCGGCCATCATCTCGTTCTGGGCCTGGGTGAACAGCGGGAACTGGGCAATCCGCTCCGCGTCCGAGAAGGCCTTGAAGCGGAAGTGGTCGTACTGGGAAGCGCGCCAGCCGGACGACCCCTCATCCTTGTCCGACAGGCGGTTCCGGAAGTACTGGCCGGGCGGCAACGGCTCATCATCCGCGGCGCCGGGCCGGTTCTGGTCGGCCCGGGTCGCGCCCTGCGGGAACCGCTGGTCCGGGGTGATGATCGTGAAGTACTCCCGGTCGTCCCGCTCGGTGGCGAGCCAGTCACCGTACGCGCCACTGACATCGGCCATGCCGATGATGTAGTAGTTCATCTGGTGCCAGTTGCCATCACGGAAGTGGTAGGCGTTGCGCATCCAGTCGTAGTCCCAGCCGACGCTGGGGTTCATCTCGATGATGAAGTCGCCCTGGATCCCGTTCTCCGCGTCCGCGATCACCGCACCCCAATCCACCTGACCGCGCTCCTCGGGATTCCGGGCCACGTCCGAGCGCATGAGCGCACGGTAGGACCGGACGATCCGCGCGAAGCCGGCGCCATCGACCGCCGGCGAGCCCGGGCCCGTGACCCAGCTGCCGGGGATGGAGGAGATGCCCTCGGCGATCAGCGTCAGCGCCATGTCGAACTGGGACAGGGCGAACGCGTTGACCTCGCCGTACGGCGAGAGCTCCGGCTGGAAGCCGGGCTCGTCATCCGGGCGGCTGATGCCGGACTGATCGTACATGAGGGACAGGTAGCCGTACGCCGCGCCCGCGATGAAGTGGGTCCAGGCCCGGAGGCGCCGGTCATCGGCCGCCGAGCCGACCGTGAACCCGTCCGCGTTCATGGCGATGAGGATGTCCGTGGCGTTCCGGGCCACCGCCGAGAGGATCCGGAAGTCCCGGAAGTTCTCCGCCTCGTAGGCATTGCCCACGGCGTTGTTGATCGCGGGCCGCGGAATCGCGCTGCGGGGGCCCAGCCCGCTGTTGGCCAAGGCGGAGGTGTTCATGAATGACGCGGTCGCCATCATGGTTTCCACGTTGTTGAAGTTGCTGCCCCGGGCGCTGAGCAGCTGCTGGAACTGGGAGCTGGCGAGCGCCTCCACGTCCGCCGCGCTGGCCAGGATCCGGCCGCGATCCGGGTTGTTGGGGTTGGCGACCTCGAGGTCGCACCCCGCCAGCGACGCCATGAGCGCCGCGACTGCCATGTATTTCGGGAATCGCATGTCTATGGCTCCTTAGAAGGACGTTTGGAGCGCGAACGAGATCGTACGCAGCTGCGGGAACGAGAAGGCATCGATCCCGTTGACCAGCCCGCTGCCCGATTCGCTGGTGGTGTTGTTGCCCACACCGACCTCCGGATCCCACCCCCTGTAATCGGACCAGGTGAGCAGGTTGCGGCCGATCACGGACAGGGTCCAGTCACCACCCAGGGCGCCGACCCGACCGATGTTGTAGGAAGCCGACAGCTCCCGGAGCTTCACGAAGCTGGCATCCTCGACCTGGTAGTTGCTGGGCGCGAGGATGTCGTAGAACCCGCCGACGCCGGAGGCGCCGTCCGCCGGACCGGCGCGGTAGTAGTAGCCGATGGGCTTGGCCGCCTGAACCGACCGACCGCGCTGGTCCAGGTCATCGGATAGGAAGTCCAGGTACGACCAGTGGGCCGCCTGGTTCCATACGCTCTGGCCGAACGCGCCCTCGAAGAGTCCGTAGAGTGCCAGCCCACGATAGGACATCTCGTTGGCGAAGCCAACGCGCGCCTTCGGGAGCGTGTGGCCCACGTTGCCCAGCAGGGGCGACCCGGGCGCTATGCAGTTGCCCGCGCCATCGCGCAGAACCGTGGCCGCGTCACGGATCAGGATCGGCATGCCCCAGGAAGCGGTGGCGCAGAACGGCGCATCGGCGCCCTGAAGCTGGGCGTGCCACAGGTTGTCCGTGATACCCATGCCGGGGTTGTTGCCCTCCCCGACCCAGACCAGCCAGCCTTCATCGTTGAGCTGGAACGCGCTGCTCGGGCCGCCGCACTGGGCCTGGAACTCGGCCGGCAGATCGGCGCAGCTCGTCATGAACTGACGGCCCCAGATCGTGCCGTAGCGGAGACCTTCCTGGATCCGGATGATCGTGCCCGTCGCCTGGAGCGCCGTCCCGATCATGAAGGGCGGCCGGTCGAGGTTCTCGATGATCGGCTTGTTGTACATGTACGTGGCCCGGCTCGTCCACGAGAACGTGGGGCTCCGGACGACGGGGACCGTCAGCGCGGCCTCCCACGTGGTGTTCCGCAGGTCACCCGCGTTCTGCCACTGGTTCGGGAAGCCAGTGGAGATGGAGACCGGGACCGGCATGATCTGGTCCCTGGCCAGCGAGTTGGCGTACGCCACGCTGAGCCCGTACCGATCGAACAGCTCCATCTCGGCGCTGAGCTCGACCTCGGTCACCACCTCGGGCCGGAGCAGCGGATTCCCGAGGGTGAGGGGGCCGGTGATGTTCCCGCTGGTGATCCCGAAGGTCTCGTACTGCGCGCCGAAGCTGGGCGCGTTCCCGGCGGTGCCGTAGGAGGCCCGCAGCGTGAACGTGCTGAGCGCGTCGATGGGGAACCACTCCTCGCGGGCCATGAGCCAGGCGGCGGAGCCTCGGCCGTAGGTCTGCCAGCGGTGCTCCTCACCGAAACGGGAGTTGCCGTCCCGCCGGACCGCGAAGTCGAACGTGTAGCGGTCGAGCACGTCGATGAAGGCGCCGGCCGAGAGCCCCATCTGACGGGTCTCGTTCGTCGACGACGCCATGGTCTGCATGTTCGTGACGTTGTGCGCGTTCCGCACGTCCCGGATGAGCAGCAGGTTCCCCTGCAGCGTGCGGGAATCGCTCTGCTGGTTCTCGTAGAGCCACCGGAACGTGAACTGGGTGTTCACGGGGATCTCCAGGCTCGGGCGGAACGTCGCGCCCGCCGACGTGTTCATGGACTGCTGGTTGAACACGTTGTGGAAGATGAGCCCGTCGTTGGTGCCCGGCGCGGCGACGGGCGCGCTGGTCCGGAAGCCCTTGTTGCGGAACTGGGCCCGGTTGCTGTTGCGCCGGTCGAGGCTCAGGTTCGCGTCCGCCTCCATCCACGCCACGGGCGTGTAACGGACGTTCCCGCCGATCAGGTAGCGCCAGCGGGTGAGGTCATCGTCGATGTTCTCCCACCAGTACGCGGGGTTGAAGTTCTGGGTCCCGCCGGTCTGGATGTTCGGCCGGATCCAGAGCCGCCCGAAGTCGTCGCGAGCCATGATGTCCGCCTTCTGGCCCTGCCGCGTGAGGCGGAAGAAGCCGGCGTCACCCTCTTCGTGCTGCTGGCCGTCATCGGTGGCGCGGGAGACGAACGAGCTGATGTCCACCGACCAGTGCTCGCCGATGCGCTGGCCCAGGTTCACCCGGGCGCTGTAGCGCTCGTAGCCGTCCAGCCCGAACAGCGAGCCCGCCTGGCGGGTGTGGCCCGCGCTGGCGAAGAACGTGGTCTGGGCGACCCGGCCGGCCATGCTGAAGTCGTTGATGTAGAGCGGCTTGGGATCAACGGCCTGCTGCACGGCGTTGTAGGTCGTGTCGGGCCACTGGTTGGCGAGGAACACGCCGGTCAGCTGGCGGCGCGAGCCCAGGGCCGCGCCCGGATCGACGGGGAAGCCGACGGGGGCCAGCGCCCAATCGCCGGGGTTGTTGTTAATCCGGACCTGCTCCTGCCGGTAATCGATGGTCCGGGAGCATGTGGTGTTCGTCCCGAACGCGTCGATGGCGCAGAAGCGACGCCCCGTCTCATCCAGAAGCAGCGCCGTGTTGCTGGCGATGCCGAAGTCGCGCTCGATGTCGTTGAACCCGACCTCCGAGCGAGCCGTGAAGCGTACGCCGTCACGGACGCCGCGCCGGGTCGTGATGGACACGACGCCGGAAGCCGCGCGTGAGCCGAATAGCGTGGATGCCGCGGCGCCCTTCACGATCTCGACGCTCTCGATGTCGGCCGGGTTCAGGTCGGCCAGACCCGCGGGGCCCATGACGATGCCGTCGACCACGTACAGCGGCTCCTGGCTCCGACCCGATGCGTTGATGGACTGGGGCCCGCGCAGGATCACCTCGGGCGACTGGCCCGGCCGGCCGCTGGTCGAGGAGATCACGGCGCCCGCCACCTTCCCCTGGATCTGGGACATGGGGCTGACGGACGGGACAGGCATGCTCTCGGTGTCGAGGCGGGAAACGCTGAACGGGACCTTGGCCCGCTCGACGCCGCCGCCGCTCACGCCCGTGACCACCACCTCACCGAGCATCAGCGCCGTGGGCACCAGTGCGACGTTGGCCGTCACCGTGGCCCCGGCGGAGACCGAGATCTCCCTGGTGCCATCCGCGTACCCGAGGCGCTCCACGCGCAGGGTGTGCGTGCCCGCGGGTACGTTCACCAGGATGTAGCGACCCTGCGCGTTCGTGAACGTGCGGAGGTCCGTACCCTGGATGACGACGACGGCGTCGGCGATGGGCTGGCCGATATTGTCATCCACCACGAGGCCGGCGATGGTGCCGGTCTCCTGGGCGACGGCCGAAGACGGGGCCACGCTCCAGAGCGCCAGCGCAACCAGGCCGCACGTGGCAGCCCGGAACCATACCTTTGATGTCATGCGTTCCTCCCGCAATTCGGGATCCGAGGGGTGATCGAACGTTGGACCCGGCTTTCGAACCAGGCTGGCCACTCCATAGCGCTTCCTCCTGGAAGGATGGGGTAACGCGCGTCACGCATTCAAACCGCGGACAACGCGCTGGAGGCGCTGGACGCCACGACCTACATCAGGTAGGGACCGATGTGCCGCGGGCTCCGCAACGCCTCGCGGATCGAACTATTGATTGTGCATTACCAGAAATGTGTGCGGGTCGAGCTCGTAACTTCGAACTCGCTCGGCAAGCGTGCGCCGCAACGCATCGGCCGCCGTATCTACAGCACGTTTCTATGAAGCACGGCCACGAGTCGGCCGCTACACGGGAATGATGGGGACACTATATCGACCCCTCGCGACGGTTGTCAAGCCCACTTCCCGACGTGTTGCCGGCCGTTGGATCAGGGGCCCGGCTCCGGCCAGGCCGCCCTGCGAATGTGCCCCACGATGCGGTGCTCCAGGTTGCCGGTGGAGGTGCAGCGGACGGGGCTGCTCGCGAAGTTGGAAGGTCGCGCGACCGCCTCGATCGCGGTACCGATGCGACTGGTGTTCAGCTCACCGGGCAGGATACGGCTCTGTACCAGGAGGTGGACCTCGTAGGTGTCGGCGCTGGGCCCGCCCTGCGTCCGCCCGCAGTCGAGGTAGGTGCTGAGCCGGGCGTTCCCGATCCGGCCGCGGGCGCGGACGTTGGCTGTTATGGAGCGCTGGTTGTTGTCGAGGTCGTCCACGGGGAGGCTGAGAGCGGTATAGGCCGCGATGAGGCCTGCCCATGCCCGGTCCACGGGAAGCTCGATGGTGAGGAGGTTGGCCTGGGTCGAGGCGTCGGTGGACAGCGCCGTGACGTTGCCACTTCCGTCGACGATCCGTACGGTCTGGGTACCCGTCCGGGTCGTGGTCTCGGAAGGGGAGGAGGCACATGCGGCGAGGCCCAGGATGAGGACGGGGATGATGGCGCGCATGGGGTGATCTCCGGGTGGTTCTTTGTTGGGTGTTCGATCTGCAGACGAATAACCGGGTGACGGTCGGCCTTGTCGGGGTCGACCCTCTCGGCAATGGTACGATGCGGCGGGCATGCCGCGCCAGACCCACAGCACGCGGGGCGCCGGCGCATGCGGTTCGGCTTGATCCGGCCGCGGCTCGACGGTACCTTGCGGGCCGGAACGCCTAACCTTCATCGAGGTACAGGACATGAGACGAGTGGTGCTGACCCTGGCCGCCGCCGTCGTCGCCGCCGGAACGGGCGCATGCGGCGGGGCCGACGTGACGGTGGTGGCGCAGGTGCAGAGCGCGGCGGCGGCGGAAGGCGAGGCCATGATGGTCGGACTGCCGGCGCTGCCGATCCAGCTTCTGCCGTACGATCGGGATGCCATCTTCGACTCACTGGCGCAGGCGCACCCGGTCCCCGAGCCCCAGATCCCGGACACGATCTTCCAGCTGCAGCAGCAGGTGGGCGAACGGCAGCGGGAGTGGCAGCGCGCGCAGGCGCGCGCGGCCGCACTGCGCGACAGTCTCCAGACGATGTCGCGTCGCATGCAGGGGATGAATCGTGGCTCGGGCGAGTACTTCGCGCTGTTCCGGGACTTCAACGACCTGGCGGACGAGGTGGAGGTGCTGGAGCGGCGGTCGAACCAGGCGTTCGAGCAGTTCACGTCGATCCAGAGCCGGCTGACGCTGGAGGGCCGTGACATCACGCTTCAGCGGGAGCTGTGGGCGGATGAGGCCTTCGCCCCCGTGGACTCCATCATCCAGGCGCGTCTGGACGAGCGGGGCGGCGAACCGCAGGTGGACACCACGAGCGCGGAGGGTCTGGCCCGATTCCGAAACGTCCGGCCGGGCCGCTGGTGGGTCTACGCGCGCTACGACCGGCAGTTCGACGAGCTGTACTGGAACGTTCCCATCGAGGTAGACCGCGGCGAGGAGATCGAGTTCCGTCTCACGGAAGAGAACGCCGAGGTGCGCCAGAAACTGTGAGGCCCCGTGCCTGAGGCGGTGAGCACGACGAACCGGGCGGCGCTGACGCTGGAAGTGGACGGCGACGGCGTCGCCTGGCTCGTTTTCGACGATCCGGACCGGAAGGTGAACGTCCTGACCGCCGCCCTCATGGAGCGGCTGGACACGTTGCTCGACGACGTGGAGGCGGGGGTCCGCGAGCGCCGGATCCGGGCACTGGTCGTGGCCAGTGGCAAGGATGGGCATTTCATCGCCGGCGCCGACATCGACGCGATCGCGGGGATCACGGACCCCGTGGAGGCCGGAGCGCTGGCGGCGCAGGGTCAGGCGGTGTTTCAGCGGATCCACGCCCTGGACGTACCGTCCCTTGCCGCGATCGATGGCGCGTGCATGGGTGGCGGCACCGAGCTGGTGCTGGCCTGTGACATCCGGATTGCCAGCGATCGAGCGGAGACCCGGATCGGCCTGCCGGAGATCCGCCTCGGCATCATCCCCGGCTTCGGTGGCACCACTCGCCTCCCCCGGCTCATCGGTCTCATCGCCGCTTCGGACTTGATCCTCACGGGTCGGCCGGTGGACGCCCGCAAGGCACAGAGGGTGGGGCTCGTGCATGAGCGCATGCACCCCGGGGTGCTCCGCCGGCGAGCCGCGGAGCTGGCCCGCGGGATGGCGGCGGGCGGCGCCGCGCCCGGGC
>CAYXJH010000147.1:0-7512 GCA_964465415.1 uncultured Gemmatimonadaceae bacterium | reverse complement strand
CCCGTGCAGCTCGTCGTAGAGAAGGGAGAAGAGCTCTTCGAGGGCGGGGCCATCAGCCGTGAGGCGCTGGATCGGGCGGAGACGGCGTACGAGCTGGCGTCCGCCGCCGTGGAGTCGGCGCGGGATCAGCTCCGCGTATTGGAGACCGGGACCCGCCCCGAGCGCATCGCGGCGCAGCGGGCGGCGGTGGAGTCTGCGGAGGCGGTGGCCCGACAGGCGGCTGTGGCCCTGGAGAACGCCATCATCCGCGCGCCGTTCGATGGCCGGGTGACCGTACGCCACCGGGAGCCCGGTGAGACGGTGCAGCCCGGCCTCCCGGTCCTCACCGTCCTGGATCCATCCGACCGCTGGGTCCGCATCTTCATCCCCGAGACGCGGATGGGCGCCGTCGCCATCGGCCAGCGTGCCGCAATCACGTCGGACACGTTCCGTGGGAAGGAGTATCCCGGTCGGGTGGTCTTCGTGGCGTCGACCGCCGAGTTCACACCGCGCAATGTCCAGACGCGGGAAGAGCGGGTGAAGCTGGTCTACGCGGTCCGCGTCTCCATCGAGGGTGACCCGGCGTTCGAGCTGAAGCCCGGGCTGCCAGCCGACGTCCGTCTGCGATCCGGTCCATGACGGACGGGAGCGTCGTCGTCCGAAAGCTGACGCGGCGGTTCGGGCCCCTCACAGCCGTCGATGGCCTCACGTTCACGGTGGCCGCCGGCGAGCTGTTCGGGCTGGTCGCGCCGGACGGCGCCGGGAAAACGACGACGCTCCGGATGCTGGCCGGGATCCTGCCGCCTTCCTCGGGCGATGCCTTGGTCGCCGGGTTCTCGGTGGCACGTGAGCCGGACCGGATCCGCCCCCACATCGCGTACATGGCCCAGCGGTTCGGGTTGTACGAGGACCTCACGGTCGCCGAGAACCTGCGCTTCTATGCCGACCTGTACCGCGTCCCGCGCTCCGAGCGGCCCGCGCGTCTCGACCGGCTATACGCGTTCTCGAACCTGGGCCCGTTCCGGGACCGTCTGGCCGGGCACCTGTCGGGGGGAATGAAGCAGAAGGCCGCACTGTCGTGCGCATTGATCCATCGGCCCAGGATCCTGCTCCTGGACGAGCCCACGTTCGGAGTCGACCCCATCTCCCGACGGGACCTCTGGCGCATCCTCCACGAGATGATCGCCGAGGGCACGACGATCATTGTGTCCACGGCCTACATGGACGAGGCGGAGCGGTGCGACCGGGTGGCGCTGTTGCACGAAGGCCGCCTCATGGCCATGGACCGGCCCGCGGCCCTGCGAGCTTCGCTGGTTGGGGACGTGGTGGCCGTGCTCGCCGCCGACCCCCGGAGTGCCCGGGACCTCCTCCGGGCTCACCCCGCCGTCCGGCGAGCGACGCTCTTCGGGGAGCGCGTCCACGCCGTGGTCGCCGCAGGGGTGGAGCCCGCCGTCCTGCGCTCGGCAGTGGAAGCCGGGGGCGTGGTCGTACGGGACGCGCGCCGGATCGAGCCATCGCTGGAGGACCTGTTCATCGACCGGGTCGGCGCGGCAGATGCCTGACGCCATCCGGGTCCGGGATCTGAGCCGACGGTTCGGCCACTTCACCGCTGTGGACGGGGTTACGTTCGAAGTTCGGCAGGGCGAGATCTTCGGGTTCCTGGGCCCCAACGGCGCTGGCAAGACCACCACCATCAAGATGCTCACGGGACTGCTGGCCCCGAGCGCTGGCAGCGCGGAAGTGGCGGGGTTGGACGTGGTCACGCGGGCTCGACAGGTCCGGTCCGTCATCGGCTACATGTCGCAGAGGTTCTCCCTCTATCCCGACCTGACGGTGGGCGAGAACATCGAGCTGTTCGCCGGTCTGTACGGCGTGGCGGGCGCGCGGTACCGATCCCGTCGGGAGTGGGTGCTGGAGATGGCCGGTCTGATGGGCCGCGAGCGGAGCCTCACCGCGGAGCTGGCCCTGGGTTGGAAGCAGCGCCTCGCCCTGGGGTGCGCGATCCTCCACGAGCCCTCCGTTCTCTTCCTGGACGAGCCCACCTCGGGTGTGGACCCATTGGCCCGGCGGCGGTTCTGGGACCTCATCGACGATCTCTCGGCCCGGGGCACCACCGTGCTCGTGAGCACGCACTACATGGAGGAAGCCGAGTTCTGTCATCGGCTGGCTCTGATGAACCGGGCCCGGCTGATCGCTCTGGACACGCCGGCGGCGCTCCGGGGCGCGCTGGAAGCGGAGGGGGTGTCGGAGCCATCGCTGGAGGACGTCTTCCTGGCCCTGGTGGACCGGGAGGGCGGCGTCATCGAGGCCTGAGGTGAGCGGGACGCGACTCCTGGCCGTGGCCAGGAAGGAATGGATCCAGGTTCGGCGCGACCCGCGCAGCATGGCCATGGCGTTCCTGCTCCCCTTATTGATGCTGCTCCTGTTCGGCTATGCCATCACCTGGGACGTCCGGGAGCTGGAGCTGGTGGTGCTGGACCAGGATGGCACCGCCCGGAGCCGGGCGCTTGTGGAGTCGTTCCAGTCCAGCGGCTATTTCCGGGTCGCGGACCGCCTGGAGTCCTACGTCGCCGTCGACGCCGCCGTGGGGCGCGGCGACGCCGGGTCGGTCCTGGTCATCCCACCGGATTTCGCCCGCGACCTGGACGCCGGGCGCACCGCCCCGGTCCAGCTCCTCCTGGACGGGGCCGACGCGAACAGCGCCATCATCGCCTACGCCTATGCCGAGGCCATCGTGGCCGGGTGGTCCCGCCAGGTCGTGTTGCGGGGACGTTCGGCCGCGCCCCCTCTCCAGCCCGAGGTGCGCATCTGGTACAACCCGACCCTCGAGAGCCGGAACATGATCGTCCCGGGGCTTATCGGCGTGATCATGATGGCCATAGCCGCCATGCTCACCGCCCTCACCATCGCCCGGGAATGGGAGCGGGGTACCATGGAGCAGCTCGCCGCGACGCCGGCCACCCGCGGGGATATCATCCTGGGCAAGCTGCTCCCCTACGTTCTGATCGGCCTCGTGGGTGTGGCGGTCACCACCGTGGCCGGGATCCTGGTGTTCGGCGTTCCGTTCCGGGGCAACGTGTTCCTCTTTCTGGCCCAGACCATCCTGTTCCTCGTGGGTGCCCTGGGTCTCGGCGTGCTCATCTCGGCCGTGACCAGGAGCCAGTTCCTGGCCACCCAGGTGGCCATGGTCGCCACGCTACTGCCGGCTATGCTCCTGTCGGGGTTCCTGTTCGAGATCCGCGCCATGCCGCCCGCGCTCCAGGCCATCACCTACCTGGTCCCCGCGCGTTACTACATCACGGCGACGAGGGGCGTGATGCTCAAGGGCGTGGGCCCGGACGCGCTGTGGGTCCCGTCCGTGTTCATGGTGGCATTTGCCGTCCTGAGTCTGGCCCTGGCCCGTCACGTGTTCCGCAAGGAGGTGGCGTGATGGGCTTCTCCCTCGCCCGGGTCCGGACCCTCCTCCGTAAAGAGCTGCGCCAGATCTTCCGCGACCCGCGCATGAAGCGATTCATCTTCATCGCTCCCGTATTCCAGCTCGTCGTGTTCGGATACGCCGTGAACACCGACATCCGAGACACGCCGATGTACGTGGTAGACCATTCCTCCACGTACGAGTCCCGGCTCCTCGTGGATGCGCTCACGGCCTCCGGCTATTTCCGGGTGGTGGGTCGATCCTCCCGCCCCCAGGCCATGACCCGCGCCCTGGACCGGGGCACGGCCATCGTGGCTATCCAGATTCCGCCCTCTTACGCTTCCGACCTGAAGGCGGGCCGCGGCGCCACGGTGCAGGTGATCGTGGACGGGACGAACTCCAATACGGCGACCGTCGCCCAGGGTAACGCGCTCCGGATCATGCAGCAGCTCGCCGAGGGGAACGCCGCCGATCAGGTCGGCTACGGGCCCGGCGGCGTGGAGCTTCGGATCCGTGCCTGGTTCAACCCCGACCTGGCCAGCCGCGTCTACAACGTGCCGGCCGTCATGGGCCTCATCGTCCTCCTCATGGCCCTCCTCCTCACCGCGTTGACCATGGTCCGGGAGCGGGAGATGGGAACGCTGGAGCAGCTCACCGTGACACCCGTGACCCCCGGCGAGCTGATCCTGGGCAAGACCATCCCCGTGGCGCTGATCTCCCTGATCCAGCTCACGGTGATCATGGTCATCGCCATCTTCTGGTTCGGCATCCCCTTCCGGGGCAGCATCCTGGCCCTCCTGGTGGCCGCCAGCATCTACATCGTGGCGGGCCTGGCCTTCGGCCTGGTCATCTCCACAATCTCCCGGACCCAGCAGGAGGCCATCATGGTGATGTTTCTGTTCATCATGCCCGCCATCATCCTGAGCGGCTTCATGTTCCCGGTCTTCACCATGCCCACCGTCTTCCAGTGGATCACCCTGGCCAACCCCATCCGCCACTTCCTGGAAATCGTCCGCCCCGTCTTCCTCAAGGGCTCCGGCGTCGCCGACCTCTGGCCCCAGTATCTCTGGCTCCTCGGCCTCGCCGTCACGGCCCTCCTTATCGCCCGCTGGCGCTTCGGAAGGTCCCAGGTCTAGAGCCCGAGGCGCAGGGTCCGGGAGTACTTGAGCATCAAGGTCGCGTTGTCCGTGAGGGGGCGAGCCGGATCGTGAGCGAACCGGTTGGTGTGCACGCCGTGATTGTAGACGACGTACAGGTCGTTGCCTTCCATGGGGTTGTAGCGCATGCGGAGATTCACGACCGCGGCGTCGCTTGCATCGTTGTACTGGACGAACGCCAGCGTCGAGAGCCGGCTGTTCCACATGACCAGGGCGCGCAGCCGGCCCAGCGTAGTCGTCGCCCGCTGGTCCCGGGCGGGGAACGTGATTCGGTTGACCTGGACCGCGCCCGAAAGCTGGAGGTGCACGGAGGCGTTCCAGATCGGTGACACGCTCCCGGACAGCCGGGTCCCATCGTAGAAGGATCCGGCGCCGGCGGTGGCGGTCACCCGGAAGGGCGAGGATTGGGAAGGGTCGACGCGGAGGGAACCCTCCAGGAAATCGTGCCGGCCGGCCGGGACCTCCAGGCCGCCGGGTAGGCTGAACCCCTGCTCGAGCTCCTCCCGCACCGCCCGGGCGCCCGCTGAAACGCTCAGGCCGCTCCGAAATTCCATCAGCCACGAGGGCACGAGCTCCCCCGATTCGAGCGTGCCATCCCGATTGCCATGGTACGCGGCGGCATCCAGGGCGACCCGGTGCCGGAGCAGCCTGGATCCGTCCGGCGCGCGCCAGCCGAAGGCTCCTGCAGCCCGGTACCGGGTAAAGTCGTGTCGGACGACGAACCCGAGAGCAGGATCGAAGGCCTCGCCGAGCCGCGCGATCTCGGCCGTCCACGCCAGGCCGTAGATCCCACGGCGTTCCAGGTGCACGCGCGCCAGGGCCCGGTCGAGCGGCCGGACCCCCGGGTCGGCCACGGCTGCAGCCTCCGGATCCGACTGACGATCGCGGTCGAACGTCTGCGCCCAGTTGATCGACAGGTAGTCATCGCGCGCCAGACGCAGGAGGGCGTCGAGCCCGTAGGCGAGGTTGCGGTGTCCACCTCCCCCTTCGAGGCGCGATGTCCCGATCGCGCCCACGTACGAGTGCTCGTTCAGGACGCGCCGCCGCACGCGGAGCACGCCCGAGTTGATCCCCGCGTCGCTTTCTGGTGATTGGGTGTGCATGTTCAGCGCGCCGATGTCCCAGCCCTCGATTCGCGCCACCGCGCGGGCGCCGCCGTAGATCCGGACCGGGCGCCCGGCCTCGAGGCCGATCCGGCGGGAATAGAAGAGCCGATCGAAGGCGCCCCAGCCATAGCTGAAGATCCCCGCCCGCTCCTGGAAGAACAGACGCTTCTCCGGGAAGAAGAGGGAGAACCGGGTCAGGTTGACCTGCTGGTCATCCGCCTCGACCTGAGCGAAGTCCGTGTTGACCGTGAGGTCGAGCGTGAAGTTGCCGGCCGGCGTGTACTTGAGGTCCAGCCCCGCCTCGGTGAGCGTGTGGTCGTCGGCCAGGAACGCGTCGCCGCCGGCGCTCAGGTGGTGGCTCCGCCCCAAGCCGCCGAGCAGGTAGGGGGTCACGTAGATGGGGTTCGTCCGGCTCACCCCCTCGAGCACGATCTCGTTCATGCGCGAGGCCTTGAAGATGCTGAAGGTCCCCCACTCGTGTTCGATCCCCGGCCAGGAGATCATCTCGTTCTTCCGGGCGATGCGACGCCACACCGTGGCGCCCATGACGACGGTCCCGCCCCTCTCCTCGAAGCGGAGGCTGGACAGCGGGATCCGGATCTCCGCGAACCAGCCCTCCTCGGTCCGGGTCACCGCCGCGTCCCAGAAGGCGTCCCAGTCGAAGTTGGGCGGCGGAGTCCCATCATCGTAGAAAACGGCGTCGGTCCGGATGCCGGCCGGGTTGGTCCCGAGCACGAGGGTGGTCTCGCGGTCGAGGAACGTGTCCAGGTTGATGACCAGCCAGTCGTTGCTGAAGGCGCCGTCATCCCTGCGCAGGCTCGTAGCCCGGATCCCACCCGGATCCGAGTCGTACATGCGGCCGGCGACGTAGAGGTGCTCGTCGTCGTATGCGAGCCGGATCTCCGTGCGCTCGGACGGCTGCGCGCCGTAGTCCGGAAAGCTGCCCACGACGGGCAGCGGCGGGATCGCTTCCCAGGCCGGCTCGTCGCTGAGCCCGTCCAGCTGGATCGGCCCCTGGAGCCGAGGCACGACGAACCGCTCCTGACCGGCCAGACCGGACGAGAAGGCGAGGCAGGCCGCAACGGCGAGGCAGGCGGAAACGACCGTCGATCGCATCGAAGCGGATTGGTGGCTCGGGGGGACGACTCGATCGGGGCGGACCGGTTGCGCCACGATGTGATCGGGCCGGGACCCGGGTCAAGGCTGGCGGAAGGGTGGGGAATCGTCAGCAGCTGCTCGACAACCCTTTCCCGGCCCGCTGTCACCTTCCCGGCGGGAAGATCGGGCGCTATTGTGCCGCCCCATGATCGACATGCACATCCATGAGCGCAAGCCCTGGATCGCCGTCCAGATCCTGTCCTGCCTGGCGCTCCTCGCCGGGTGTGGCGGCCCGGCGGGCGAGGGCGTGAGGGCGGGCGCGGAGGAGCGAGGCGACCTCCGGTTCATCGTGGTGACGCATGGCCAGTCGGCGGACCCGTTCTGGTCCGTGGTGGCGAACGGTGCGCGGGCGGCGGGCCGGGACCTGGGTGTACGCGTGGAGTACCAGGCGCCCACGTCGTTCGACATGGTGGAGATGAGCAACCTCATCGACGCGGCCATCGCCTCCCGACCTGCGGGGCTGGTGGTCTCGATCCCCGACCCGGCGGCGCTGGCGGGGTCCATCGGCCGGGCGACGGCGGCGGGCATCCCGGTGGTGTCCATCAACTCCGGCGCGGAGGCATCGCGTGAGCTGGGTCTGCTGGCGCACGTGGGGCAAACGGAGTACGAGGCGGGGCGGGCGGGTGGCGAGCGGCTGGCGGCGGCGGGTGCGCGACGGGTGGTGTGCGTGAACCATGAGGTGGGCAACGTGGCGCAG
>CAYXJH010000146.1:0-7521 GCA_964465415.1 uncultured Gemmatimonadaceae bacterium | reverse complement strand
CGCCTGTCGATCCGCCCGATCCGCGCCTCGGCCTTTACGCGGCGGTGACCCGGCGTGATCGTGATGGCGGCGCCGCCACCGACGGTTGGTACGCCGAGGAGCGCCTCACGGTGGAGCGTGCCATGGCCGGCTACACGACCGGCGCGGCCCGTGCCGCGGGCGACCCGCGACAGGGTCGGCTCACCCCGGGCGCGTTTGCGGACCTCGTGGCATGGGACCAGGACCCTTGGGAGGTGGCGCCGGACGCGTTGCTGGACATCCGAGCGGTGGCCACGATGGTGGGAGGAGAAATGGTGTGGAACGGGAGCTGAGGGATCGACGTCGAACCAAGATCGTAGCCACGGCCGGTCCGGCGACCGGAACGCGCGAAAGGATCGAGGAGATCTGCCGGGCGGGCGCGGACGTCATCCGCATCAACTTCGCCCACGGTAACAATCAGTGGCATCGCGATGTGGTCACCTGGGTCCGCGAGGTGGCGGCGGACCTGCACATGCCCATAGCGGTTCTCGCCGACCTTGCCGGTCCGAAGATCCGAATCGGAGAGCTCCAGGCTCCGCGCCCCCTGGCGACCGGGCAGAACGTGGTGTTGTCCCCGGCCGACGACGCGGTCGGTGACGAGCTTCCCACGACGTACCCGCGTCTGTGCGAGGATGTCGGGCCCGGGAGCCGGATCCTCCTGGACGACGGCCGCCTCGAGCTGATCGTCTCGGCTGTCGATCCGCCCCGTGTGGCGGCCACCGTCGGGCGAGGCGGGACCCTTCTGTCGCACAAAGGCATGAACCTGCCCGGCGTCCGGGTGAGCGCGCCGGCGCTCACCGGCAAGGACCGCCGGGACCTGGAGGTCGCGATCGAAGCGGGGGTCGACTACGTAGGCCTCTCGTTCGTCCAGCGGCCGGAGGACATCGATCAGCTGCGCGAGCTGTTGCCTCGCGAGATCCTGATCGTGGCGAAGATCGAGAAGGATGTCGCCGTCGAGCGGATCGACGAGATCCTGGTGCGTGCGGACGCGGTCATGGTGGCCCGGGGAGACCTGGGGGTCGAGCTCAACTTCGAGCAGGTCCCCGTGGCGCAGAAGCGGATCATTCAAGCGGCGAACCTCCATGCCCGACCGGTGATCACGGCCACGCAGATGCTGGAGTCGATGATCGACCAGCCCCGGCCGACGCGGGCCGAGGCCAGTGACGTGGCGAATGCCCTCTTCGATGGCACCGACGCGGTCATGCTGTCCGGTGAGACGGCCGTGGGACAGCATCCGGTCCTGGCCGTCGAAGCGATGGTCCGGATCGCCGCCGAGATCGAGCGCACGCCCGCGTTCGTCCAGGGGCCGAAGTACGAGACGCCCCTGCACAACCATCTCCGCGCGGGTGCGACCCCGACCGAGCACGCCATCGCGGCGGCGACCGTCGAGGCAGTGGACCTGCTCGGGGCGCCGGCGATCGTGACGCTCACGAAGAGCGGGTTCACTCCGCGCCTGGTATCCAGCTATCGCCCGGCCGTCCCGATCATGGGCGTGTGTGACGATCCCCGCGTCTATCAACAGCTGGCCATGGTATGGGGCGTCCACCCCGTCCTCTGTCGCTTCAGCGGCGATCCGAACTACCCGGAGATCATGACGTGCGCCCGCGGCGAGCTCCTGGGTCGGGGCTTGGCCAGGGAGGGCGACCGGGTCGTCGTCACGGCCGGTCTCCCATTCTTCCATGTGGCGGGCACCACCAACATGCTCCGGGTGGAGGAGTTGTGAGGTTGACCTTCCTGGGCACCGGAACGTCCTTCGGCGTTCCCGTCATCGGATGTGACTGCGCGACCTGCACGTCCGATGACCCCAGGGACCAGCGGACGCGTCACGCCGCACTCATCGAGGAGGGCGACCACGCGGTGCTCATCGACGCGCCGCCCGAGCTACGGCTCCAGCTCGTGCGGCAGCGCGTGGGGACGGTCGACGCGGTCTGGATCACCCACTGCCACGCCGACCACATCCACGGCGTCGACGATCTGCGCGCCATCTCGGCCCACCACAGCCGCCTCCTGGATGTCCATGCCGGCGCCGACTGCGAGCGGACCCTTCGACACCGCTTCGCCTACATCTTCAGCGATTACCGCCCGCCCCGGGGAACGACCAAGCCCGAGCTCCGGCTCCGGTTGGTCGAGCCGCTCGACCGGGTCCGCATCGGGCCGTTCGACTTCCACGCGCTGCCCGTCCAGCACGGTCACATGACCGTCTTCGGGTTCCGCGTCGGCGATCTGGGCTACATCACGGACGCCAAGACGCTCGGGCCCGGAACCCGCGAGGCGCTGGCCGGCGTGAAGACCCTGGTCCTCAACGCCCTCTGGTTCGGCAACCCCCACCCCACCCACCTCAACGTCGAGGAAGCCGTGGAGCTCGCAGCCGACATCGGCGCGCGCCGCGCCTACCTCACACACCTGACCCACCGCCTCCGGCATGCCGAGCTCGAGAGCCAGCTGCCTTCCTGGATTCAACCGGCGTACGACGGCCTGACCATCGACGTCTGACCGTCCCCCGGCCGGGTGGACGCTGGGTGGCCGGGCATCATGACTGGATTGTCTCCATCTCCCACGCTAACCTAACGCCATGACCAACCATGATCGGCTGTCGCTCGACTACGGGAACATGATGGCGCCGCGCCTCGGTGGCCGGGGCATCGACCCGGGTCGGCTCGAAGAACTGGGGGCTCGGTTCGAGGAGATCCATGACGACGTCCGGCGTCGCCGCGGCGCAGGCGAGCTGGGGTTCTACCAGCTCCTCGACCCGTCCGACCTGCCGGACCAGATCCGAGCCTTCGCCGAAGGGCCGGGCCAGGTCTTCGAGAACGTAGTCGTGCTGGGCATCGGGGGCTCCGCCCTGGGCACCACGGCTCTCCTACACGCCCTACGCGGACCCGATTGGAACGAGCGGGACGCCGAGCGCCGGGACCACTTCCCGCGCCTGTTCGTGCTGGACAACGTGGACCCGGCCACCGTGGCGGCGCTGCTCGACCGCATCGATGTGCGGCGGACACTGTTCAACGTCATCAGCAAGTCCGGCACGACGGCCGAGACCATGGCCCAGTTCCTGGTCGTCCGCGATCGCCTCGAGCAAGCCCTCGATGACCCGGCCGGCGCGCGTCGACACCTGGTCTTCACGACGGACCCGGAGCGGGGCGTGCTCCGGCGGATCGCGGACCAGGAGAGCATCGCCACCCTGCCGATACCGCCCGCCGTCGGCGGCCGGTTCAGCGTTCTCTCCGCCGTCGGGCTGCTGCCGACTGCGCTGGTGGGAATCGATGGCGGCGCCCTGCTGGACGGTGCCCGCGCGATGGACCAGCGCTGCGATAGCGGTCGCCTGGTCGACAACCCCGCAGGTCTGTACGCGGCGCTGCAGTGGCTGGCCGACCAGGAGGCGAGTGCCCCCATCCACGTGATGATGCCGTACAGCGACCGGTTGTACTCCGCCGCCGACTGGTTCCGCCAGCTGTGGGCCGAGAGCCTCGGTAAGCGGCTCGGCCTGTCCGGCCAGGAGATCCACGTCGGACCGACGCCGGTCAAGGCGCTGGGCGCCACGGACCAGCACTCCCAGGTCCAACTCTACATCGAGGGCCCGGTCGACAAGACCATCACGTTCCTGGCCCTCGGCGAACGCGACGGCGACGTCCCGATCCCGCGCCTCTACCAGGACATCGAAGCCATCGGGTACCTGGGCGACCGGACCCTCGGCGAGCTACTCGACGCCGAGCGCCGCGCCACCGCGGCGGCGCTGGCGGAGCGGGGTCGCATGAACATGACGCTCACGCTGCCTCGCCTCGACGAGCACTCCCTCGGCGAGCTGATCATGATGCTGCAGATCGCCACGGTGTACGCCGGCGCGCTCTACGGCGTCGATCCGCTGGACCAGCCGGGCGTCGAGCTGGGCAAGCAACTGACGTATGGGCTGATGGGGCGACCCGGCGCCGACGCCGCCGAGATGCCTGCGCCCGATCCGCGCTGGGTCGTCGATTGACATGATCGCCCACGTCGATGGGCACTGGGTCGATGGCGCCGATGCCACCCTGCCCATCAGCGACCGCGGGTTCGTGTTCGGCGATGCGGTGTTCGACACCTGCCGCGTCTTCGAAGGCGCGCTTTTCCGATTCGAGGAGCACGCGCGCCGTCTTCGGGCAAGCGGGGCGGTGCTGCGGATCGACGTTCCGGCGAGCGGCGAGCTGCGGGCCATCGCCGAGGGCCTTCTCGCGCGCAACCCGGAGACCGAGCATGGCGTCCTCCGGATCACGGTAACGCGGGGTTCGGGAGGGGCGGGCCTGGCCTCCGCGGGCGCTGGGCCGGTTCGGGTGATCGGAACGCTCCGGCCCCTGCCGTCCGATTGGCGTGTACGCGCCGGCGAAGGGTGGTCCGTCATGACAGCCATGACCCGCCATCTACCGCCCGAGGCAATGCCCCCGGCGCTGAAGGCCCCAGGTCGGGTATCCTCGTTGCTCGCGCGCCTCGAGGCGGAAGCAGCCGGTTGTGACGACGCCCTGCTCCTGTCCATCGAGGGCCGCATCACGGAGGGCACCACCTGGAACGTCTTCTGGCGTCGGGGCCGGGTGCTCCGCACGCCAGCCGAGGACCAGGGCATTCTGGCTGGGGTCACGCGCGCGCTCGTGCTGGAGCTCGCCGCGGAGGGTGGGTTCGACCTGGAGCAAGGCAGCTGGCCGCGCGGGGAGCTCGATGACGCCGACGAAGCCTTCGCAACCATGACCTCGCTCGGCATGGTGCCCATCCACACGTTGGACGGCCGGGCGTTCCCGGGGACCGGGGAGGCCGTAAACCGGCTGTCGCCTCGCTACTGGGATCGGGTCCGGGAGGAAGCCGGTGGATGATCTCGACACCCTGGTCAGGGCCAATCGGATGGACCTCGTCTCGCGCTGGGCCGATGATCTCGCGCATGAGATCAAGAACCCGCTCCACGCCATGGTCATCAATCTCGAGCTGGTCAAGCGGAAGGCGGGGTCGTCCGATCCGGAGCCGGTTCGCCAGCGCGCGGAGATCGTGGAGGCCGAACTGCACCGCGTCCACGGCCTCGTGGAATCCCTGCTCCGCCTGCTCCGGCCCTGGCCCGCCCGCGGCACCGCGGACGTCGCGGACACGTTCGATGCCCTGCTTCCCGTCCTCACCGCGCGGTCCCGGATCAAGAAGATCGAGTTCGAGCATCGACCGGGCACGGCCACGGTACCCATGGCCCCCGGCCCGCTCGGGCTCGTCGTGCTCAACCTGGTGGATAACGCCATCGACGCCACCCAGGACGGAGGTCGGATCACGACCGGCTGTGAGATCGACGCAGATGGCGTGCGGATCACCGTCACGGACTCAGGCCCGGGGCTGTCCGCTGCCGTTGCGGAGCGTATCTTCGAGGAAGGTGTGACCAGCCGACAGGGTCGCGCGGGCCTGGGTCTTGCCTTGGTTCACCGTCTGGTCCGCGAGGCCGGGGGCAGGCTGACCGTCGGAGCCGCGCCAGGACCGGGAGGCTGCCAGGTCGAGGTGTTTCTGCCGCGCACAGGTTCGGCTTGACCCGCTGTCCAGCGCTCCGGTACCTTTGCAGGCCGAACCCTGAGCCCCGAACCCCAGGAATATCAACCATATGGCCGGCTCGAAGGTCCTGATCGCCGACGACGAGAAGAACGTCGCCGAAGGACTCCAGATGATCCTTTCAGAGGATGGTTACGCCGCCGAGATGGCCATCGATGGCGAGGAAGCGTGGCAGAAGCTCCAGGCCAGCGAATACGGCCTCGTGCTCGCCGACCTCAAGATGCCGAAGCTCGATGGACTCGAGTTGTTCGCACGCATGCGGGAGGGCGGGATCCAGAGCGAGTTCATCATGATCACCGGCGAAGCGTCGGTCGATTCGGCGGTCGAGGCCATGCGTCACGGCGCGTACGACTATCTGACCAAGCCCCTCGACCTGGAGCGCCTCAAGGCCCTGATCCCCAAGGCCCTCGAGAAGTACGACGTGCGGACGGCCAACCTCCAGCTCCAGAAGCAGCTGGAGAGCCTGACGAAGTACGAGGACATGATCGGGCAGTCCGAGGAGATGCGGGAGATCTTCACGGTTATCGAGGCCGTGGCCCCATCGAACGCGAGCGTCCTCATCATCGGGGAAAGCGGGACCGGGAAGGAGCTGGTTGCGCGAGCCATCCACCAGAAGTCCGGCCGAAACAAGGGCCCGTTCATCGCCCTGAATTGCGGCGCGTTCCCGCGCGAGATCCTGGAGAACGAGCTGTTCGGCCACGAGAAGGGCGCGTTCACCGGCGCGGTCAACGAGAAGGCGGGCGCCTTCGAGCTGGCCGATCGGGGGACCCTCTTCCTCGATGAGGTCGCGGAAATGGAGGCGGACGTGCAGGTGAAGTTCCTGCGCGCGCTCGAGCAGCGCATGTTCCGGCGGCTCGGTGGCAAGAAGGAGATCACCGTGGACATCCGGGTCATTGCAGCCACGAACAAGAACGTGGAGAAGGCGCTGGAGGATGGCGACCTGCGCGAGGACCTGTACCACCGGCTCGCCGTCATCCCGCTCACGCTGCCGCCACTCCGGGACCGATCAGGCGACCTGAAACTGCTGGCCCAGGAGTTCCTCCAACGATTCGCCGAGGAGCATGAGAAGGAGATCGAGGGCTTCAGCGAAGGGGCGCTCGAGTACGTCCAGACCTACGGCTGGCCCGGCAACGTCAGGGAGCTCAAGAACGCCGTGGAGCGGGCGGTGATCCTGGCGAAATCCGACCGGATCGAGGCGGCCGATCTGCAACCCCGGCAGGCGGCCCTCGAAGAGCGGGAGGCTCGTGTCCCGGTTGGCACGTCCCTGGAAGGGGCCGAGCGCATCATCATGCTCAAGACCCTCGCCTTCACCAACGGCGACGTGAAGAAGGCCGCGAGCATACTGGGGTGCACGCAGAAGAAACTCAAGGAAGCGGTGGCCGAAGCCGTCAAATAGCGGCGGAGCGCACGCACAGGGAGGAACCATGGCGGATTACGACGAGGGCTACGTCATCATCGAGCGCCGGACCGGCAACTTCGGCACGTTCGTCTGGGGCCTGCTTCTCGGGGCGGCAGCCGCGATCCTGTTGGCGCCGAAGTCGGGCCGCGAGACTCGACGCGAGCTCACCGACAGCGTGAACCGGATGCGGGAACAGGCCGAGCAGAAGGTCCGCGAGGTGCAGGATACCGTCAACGAGACCGTGGACGACGTGCGACGCCAGTTCGAAGAGGGCATAGAGACCGCCCGCCGCGCCGTCGAGTCCGGAAAGGAGGCCGCGCGGGCCTCACGCGATGAGGTCGAGCGCAATGTCCGCGATTCGTCCGACGCTTTCCGCACCGGTTTCGAGGCGGCCAGGGCAGCGGCCCGTTCGCCGGAGAACGACCTCGCGCCGGAGGGGCAGCCGCCCATTGGCGATCCGCCCGAGGCATGAGTCGGTCGTGAATGGCCAGATCCCTCGGTCGGGCGTCCGCGCCACAGGATCCCGGCCCTTGAGCTATCAGTGGCAGTTCAACGGTGCTGAC
>CAYXJH010000145.1:0-7633 GCA_964465415.1 uncultured Gemmatimonadaceae bacterium | reverse complement strand
CTTCAGCCTGCTGGCCTGGAGCGCCGGAAGGAGCCCCGCACGAGCCTCACGCTGGACCGCGCGGGCCGCCTCCGCGTCCGCGTCCGCGGCCCGGATCAGGGCGCTGTGCTCCAGCCCCAGTCGCACCGTCTGGTCCGGCGTGAGCTCCCGCGGTGCCTGCGCCGAAACGCCGGCCACCCAGGGGCCCTGCCCCACGGACCCATGACACGCCAGGATCACCAGGATCACCCTCCCGGCCATAGCCACGCCGCCACGCGCCACGCGTCCGGATCCTACCGCCTCAGTCATCGCGCTCGCTCTTCCTCGATGAGGACATGTCCCATTCATACTCCGCCAGCGCCGCGCGCATGCTCCGGCCCTGGTCCGTCGCGAAGAACTCCGACATTCGATCGAACAGCTCCACCATGGCCGCGCTCGTCAGGTGCTGGTGCCCCCGTTCCAGTGGATCCGCCCCGAGCCAGCGCGCCAGATGGGTGTGCAGGACGATCGAGCCCAGCGACATGGACACCATCACCGCCGCATGCCGCCGTGCCGTCTCCGACTCCGCTGGAAATCGCTCAGGCCACAACCCGGCCAGCCACTGCTCCGTGTCTTCCACAGCCTGGTCGAAGACCTGGTCCACGCCGGACCAGCCCTCCATCAGACCCCGCGCGATGTACCGCATGATCGGCTGGCTCGATTCGTAGAGCCCCGACACGAAGTCCCGGTCGTACTCTGCCCGCTCCAGCTTCCGAGCCGTCGTCTGCCGCAACGTCTTCAGCACATGCGCGTCACACGCCGAGCGAAGTCCCTCCTTCGACCCGAAGTGATGTTGCACCAGCCCCGGAGACACGCCCGCCGCGCTGGCCACATCCCGGATGGACGCGCCCCGGTATCCGCGCTCCGCGAACAGGTCGAGCGCCGCGTCGCGGATCCGCGCGCGCGCGGTCAGATCGTCGAGCGGGCGGGCGCCGCCGGGGGATATTGAACGCATGTATGGGATACTATACGTGTGTATTGTGTACGTCAACACACGAGGAGCGGGGTGAGGGTTGGCGCCCGACGCGGGCGGGCAGACTATCGGCCGGCCCGGTCGGCCCTGGAGGCGAGCGCGAACCGGTCGAGCTTCGTGTAGATGACGGGGATGAGGAAGAGGGTGAAGATGGCGGCGACGAGGACGCCACCGATCGTTACCACGGCCATGGGAGCGCGGAAGGCGGCCCCGTCGCCAGGCGCTACGGCCTGGGGCACGAGCGCGACGGCGATGGCGACGTTGCTCATGATGATCGGGCGCAGGCGGGCGGGCGCGGCGGTGAGCAGCGCATCGATGACGGTGCGGCCCTCACGCCTGAGCTGGGCGGCGTAGTCCAGGATCAGGATGGCGTTGTTCACGACGATGCCCACGAGCATGATGATGGCCATCATGCTGAAGAGGTTCATGGACTGACCGGCGAGGAAGAGTCCGAGAAACGCGCCCACGGCGCCCAGGGGCAACGTGAGCATGATGGTGAACGGGTGGATGAACGATTCGAGGATCATGGCCAGGATGATGTACGTCAGGACGATGGCCATGAGCAGCGCGATGAGCATGGCGCCGAGTGCGTCCTCGAACGCCTCGAACTCGCCGCCAATGGACCAGGTGTAGTCGGGCGGCACCTGAACGCCGTCCATGGCGCGGTTGATGGCGGCGACGGCGCCGGCCAGGTCGGCGGCGCCAAGCTGGGCGTCCAGTCGGATGGCCCGCTGGCGGTCGGTCCGCTGGATGGAGCCCGGGGCGACCTCTTCGCGCCAGGTACCGAGCGACGCCAGCGGGACGGTTCCGTTGTGGGTTCGCATCTCGAGGGCGCCGAGCTGGTCCGGGCGCTGCCGGGCCTCGTCCTGGAGGACGACCCGGATCTCCAGCTCCCGTCCCACCTCGCCGCGATACACGCCGGCGAGGGCTCCGTCGATGGAGGCACGGACGACGTTGCCCACCTGCGCGACGGTGAGTCCATGGTCGGCCAGGGCACCACGATCGGGTCGGAAGACGAGCTCGGTCCGGGGCTCGTCCATGGTGTTGACCACGTCGGACAGCTCCGGCAGTCGGGAGAGCACCAACTCGACCCGCGCGGCCAGGTCTTCCAGCACCGCGTAATCGGGACCCACGATGTCCATCTGGATCGGCGCCTGGCCGCCGGGCCCCACACCGGCGGGGTCCGTGGCGATCACGGTAACCCGGGTGTCGGGGAGACCGGCGAGCGACTGGCGGATCTCCCGGATCCCGGTTTCGGGACTCGCGTCGTCGTCGAACGTGACGAGGATCTCCGCGCGTGTGGCGCCGCCGCCCGCCATGAAGGCATCCTCGCCGGCGGCGATGGTCGTCAGCATCGATGCCACGCCAGCCATGGCCAGGATCCGGCGCTCCGCCTCGGCGGCCATCTCGGAGGTACGCTCGATGGCTGTGCCGGGCGGAAGCTCCATGGTGACCTGCGCGGCGTTCTCATCGCCGCTGGGGATGAAATCGGCCCCCACGAACGATGCCGAGATGATCAGGACCACGATTCCGGCGGTGACGATGCCGCCGATGGTGAGCCAGCCGTTCCTCGGTCGATCCAGCGCCCAGCCGAGCCCGGCCCGGTATCGGTCTTCGACCCCGGCGTAGGCCTGGTCCCAGCGCCGCCAGAGGGGCGCGAACGGGCCGTGGCTCCGCTCGTGGTCGGACTCGCCCGACCTCAGGAGACGCGCGGCCAGCAGGGGCGCCAGCGTGAACGAGATGAAGATGGAGAAGACGGTCGCGAAGACGACAGTCAGCCCGAACGCGTAGAAGAACTGGCCCATGATGCCTTCCATGAAGGCGATGGGCGTGAAGACGACGATGTTGGTGAGCGTGGAGGCGGCCACCGCAACGCCGATTTCGGTGGTGCCATCCTCCGCCGCCTTCCGGGGATCGGATCCCCGGTCCAGGTGGCGGTATATGTTCTCCAGGACAACGATGGTGTTCGTGACCAGGATCCCCACCGTGATGCCCAGCGCCATGAGCGTCATGACGTTCAGGGTGAATCCCAGCAGGTCCATCAGCAGGAAGGTGGAGATGACCGTGGCGGGCATGGCCAGCGCCGCGATGATCGTGCTCCGCCACGAGTGCAGGAAGAAGAAGAGCACCGCGGCGGTGAGCACGATGCCCACCAGCATGTTGACCAGCACGTCGGTGACGGAGGACTGGATGAAGTCGCTGGCGTCCCGCACGACCTCGATGACGGCGCCGGGCGGAAGCAGGTCCTGTCGGATGGCCTCGAGCTCGGCCCGGACGCCCGCCGCGGTCTCGATCGTGTTCGCGCCGCTCGTCTGCTGAATGCTGATGCTGACCGCCGGCGCGCCATCGAGGCGGGCGATCTGGTCGAGCCGCTCGAACCCATCCTGGATGGTGGCGATATCGCCGAGGCGGATGGACTCGCCGGTGGGGAGGAACAGGCGAAGCGCCTCCACCTCGACGATGCTCTCGAACTCGCCCACCACCCGTACGGGTACGGCGGCGGCCGGCGAGCGCAGCTGCCCTCCCGGCACGCGGAGGTTCTCCGCCCGGATCAGGTCGACGACCTCGCCGAGGGTGATGCCGTAGGCCGTGAGCAGCTCCGGCTGCACCAGCACCTCCACCTCCCGCTCCCGCCCGCCCACGATGCTAACCTGGGCGACGCCGTCGACCCGGGACAACCGGTCGCGGACGAGGTCATCGGCCAGCTCGTACAGGGCGTCCACCCCCTGCGGTCCCGCCAGCGCCAGCGACATGATGGGCATGGCCCCGATATCGAACCGCTGGACCATCGGTGGCTCCGCACCCGCCGGCAGGACCCCACGGACCGCCTCGATCTGATCGCGCACGTCCAGCGCCGCCTGGTCGGATGAGACCTCCAGGTCGAAGATCACGATCACCATCGACAGGTTGTCCTGCGAGAACGACCGGATCTCATCGATGTTCGCCAGGCTGGCGATGGCCTCCTCGATGGGCTCGGTGATCTGCGTCTCCACCTCCGCCGGGCCCGCGCCCGGGTACGGCGTGATCACGGTGACCACCGGGAACTCGATGTCCGGGAACAGCTCCATCCTGAGCGAGATGAAGCTGAACATGCCGAGCACCACGAACACCACCACCATCATGGTGGAGAGAACCGGGCGCTGGACGGCCAGACGCGGGAGGAAACGGAACATGTCAGCTCACCCCGTCGGCACCATCGATGATCCGCACCCGCGCCCCGTCGCTGAGCAGGGAGGCACCCCGCACCACGACCCGCTCGCCCGGCTGGAGCCCCGACCGGATCTCGGCCGCCTCCGCCGTCACAAGCCCCACGGCCACCGCCCGCCTGGACGCCCGACCCTCATCCCCGATCAGCCACACCACGTTGTCCCGCACCGCGACGCGAGGGACCTGCACCGCGTCCGGCTGGTAGCCGACCCGGATCTCCACACGCTCCAGCGTTCCGGGCACGAGGCGGGCGCCGGGCGGGAACGCCACCTCCACCTCGACCAGTCGAGTGACCGGATCCGCCTGGAGCGCCACCCGCCGTACCTCACCCCTCGGGCCTGCCGGTCCGGGATCCCGGGTGGCCGCGGTGGTGGCGGGCTCGCCGCCCGTCCGGGCGGGCTCCACGGTCGCCGGGATACGGGCGATGTCGCCCTCGGAGATGGCGCGGGCATCGGCTGCACTCACCTGGATCCGCACCACCAGTTCCGACAGGTCCGCCACCCGGACCAGGGGGTCCCCCGTGCTCGGAATCATGCCGGGTCGAGCGACCACCTCGGTGACCGTCCCTGCCAGCGGGCTGGTCAACGTCAGCGCATCCCGGACCGCCGCCAGGTCGTCCCGCGCGATCTCGTACTGAGTGACCGCGTTCTCCCATTCCTGGTCGCTGATCGCGCCGGCCTCGTGCAGCGGCCGGAGACGGTCCCGGGTCCGCTCCGCCTGGCGAAGCGCCGCCTCTCCCTGGCGGGCACGCGCCTGCGTCACCTCACCGGCGATCCGCACGAGGGCCTGTCCCCGTGAGACCCGCTGGCCCACCGCCACCGGGACGCTGGCGACCTGGTCGCCCGATGTCGCACGGACCACCGCGTCGCGCACGCCCGATACGGTGCCGTTGAAACTCCGCCAGACGTCTATGTCCGCCCGGATCGCGGTGGCCGCCGTTACCGGAATGCCCTGCTCCTCCCGGATCTGCTCGACCGTGGGCGCCGCCTCTTCCCCGCTCCTGGCCTGGACCACACGAAAGATGATCAGCCCCACCACCAGGACGGCCACGCCGATCCCGATCAGGGCACCCCGACTCGGAAACGTCACGATTCGCTCGCTGGCTCAGGTGTGAAGGGCGCCGCGCCGGACAGCAACGGGTCCACCATCTCGATCCGGCCCCCGGTCGCATGCTCGAGCGCCGCCAGGGACGAGAGGTAGGCGAACAACGCCTCGGCCTCGTTGACCCGCGCCTGCTGGAGCAGGAGACGGGCGTTGGATACCTCGATGAGCGTCGCCAGCCCGTTCGCGTAACGCAGCTCGGCCAGCTCGAAACCGCGAGCCGCCTGTGCGACCGTCGCCCGGCGAGCGTCGATCTGGGCCCGCGCCGCGTCGAACTCGGCCAGGAACGCGGCCACCTCCACGCGCACCCCCTCACGCATCTGCGTCTGCTGGAGCGCCGCCTGCCGCACGTTAGACTGCGCCTCCTGGATCGAACCACGGGTACGGAAGCCATCGAAGATCGGGACCGACACCTGGAGCCCAAGGCCCCAGTCCTCCCGCCACTCCCCACCGCCGGGGAGCCCGGTGGGAACGAGCCCCTCCGGGAATGCCTGCCACGAGAAGTTGCCGAACGCCGAGACGGTCGGGAGACGGTCCGCGCGGGCGACCCGAACGAGCGCTTCCTGGATCCGCACCTGCTCGTCCGCCGCCTGGAGCGCCGGCCGTTCCAGCGCAGCTTCCAGGATCGCGTCCCGATCGATATCCCGGACCTCAGCGGCCAGCGGCGTCACCAGCAGGATCGGCTGCCCCTGGGGGATGTTGACCAGCCGCTTCAGCTGGACCAGCGCCAGATCGCGGGCGTTACGGGCCGAGACGATCCGCGGCTCCAGGTTGTCACGCTCCACCCGCGCCTGAAGCACCTCGAACTCCGACGCGGTGCCCTGGCGGAGGAAGGACTCCACCACCCGCAGCTGCTCCGTCGCCAGGTCGTACGCCTCCTGCGCGATCTCCACCAGCGACGCCGCGAACGCCGCCTGGAAATACCCCTCCCGTACCTCACGGGCCACCGCCGCCTCGGTCTCGGCCAGCCCGAGGTCCACCGCCAGGCGCGCTCGCCGCGCGATGTCCAGTCCCGCGCCCAGGCGCCCACCCGTATACAAAGCCTGCCCCAGCTGGAGCGACCCGATCCATGTGTTCGGCTGCCCGAACGGCAGGTCGCCGAACAACTCCCCGAAGTCGATCGGGGGATCCTCTCCAGGCGGCGGGTCCGGCGTCGTCCCTCTCAGGTCGAACACCGAGCGCAGCGTGCGGTCGTAGGTCAGGCTGCCGCTCAGCTGTGGATAAGCCCCGGCCCGCGCCTGCCGGATCTGCGCATCGGCCCGCGTCACCTGCTCCCGCGCCAGCGCCACCTCCTCCCCGGTCGCCAGCGCTCGCGACACCGCCTCGCTCACGTCCAGCCGGAGCGTGTCCACCGCCGTCTGCGCTGCCGCGTCTCCCCCATAGCCCGACAGGAGCAGCACGGCGAGCGCCGCCAGCCCCTTCTCGAATCGCATCACTCGACCGCCTCCTTCTCCTCGTCCCACGTCGGTTCCAGACGCCACCGCGACTGGAGCGACTCCAGCTCCCTCAGGAAAAAATCGTACAGACGGCTCATCCGATCGAGCCGCGCCCGCCCCACCTCCAGGTCCTCCGGCAAGGTTCCCGCCGCGCCCCGCATCAGGTCCCGCATCGCCCGCGTCCGGGCCCGCGCGACTTCGAAGATCCGCTCCGGTGCGTTCGGGGCCAGGCGGTAGAAATCCCGCCGATCGCCCGGACGGCTCATGCGCTCCGCGATGCCACCCTGCTCCAGCAGCCGGGCGTTCGTGCTGATCGAGGCCTTGCTCACCTGGAGCGCCTCCGCCAGCTCGTCGAGCGCGAACGGACCTTCCCCGAGGATCAGGTAGCCGTACAACCGGCCCGCGATCCGCGGAAATCCGTCCGCCTCGATCGCCAGACCCATCCGCTCGATGAACGCTTGCTCTTCTTCTCTCATGACCCCTGAACTCGAGGAAACGCCGGGACGCGAAACCCGAGGCTCGCAACGCGAGACCCGAGACCCGAACCGCGAAACCCGGTACCGAGACCGCCGGGGGTCGGGGCCGGGAAAAAACTCCGAACCCGGAGACGCGAAACCCGAGGCTCGACGCCGAGCCGCGGGTAGTCTGCGCCGAACCCTAATTCATTCAGTACGTTCAGTCAATATCTAACGAGCGGCTGAACCTTGCGAGTCAGGGCCGACGGGCGAGGAGCGTGGGGGTCTACCTTGGCCGACCAAATCCCCAAGGCCCGAAACCAGGCCCGGCCTCTATCCCCGCGTCGGGTCTCGGGCCTCGGCCTCGAGTCTCGAGTCTCGAGTCTCGAGTCTCGAGTCTCGGGTCTCGGGTCTCGGGTCTCGGGTCTCGGGTCTCGGGTCTC
>CAYXJH010000144.1:0-7705 GCA_964465415.1 uncultured Gemmatimonadaceae bacterium | reverse complement strand
CCAGCGGCTCGGATACGCCGCTGCAGCTCGCCGACAGTGCCACCAGGACAGCGCCCAGCCCGACGACCAGGCGCGCCGCCCATCCCTGCCGCGATCCAGCCATGCCACCTCCCGCGCCCTCGAACAGCGCCGGTGACGCGGCCCGAGGTCCGCGTCACCGGCCCACGAGTGCGGCTAACCGCCGAAGTTGTAGCGCATCCCGAGTTGCAGGCGGCGACCCTCGGCGGCGCAGCGGGGCGTTCCGTACACGTCAGGCCCGACCCACGGCACCCGATCTGCCTCGTAGCATCCGTAGTTCGCAAAGTTGAACGCATTGAACACGTCGGCCAGCATGCTGACCCGGTGTCCCGTGCGCAACGTGATGTCCTTCTCCAGCCGCATGTCCACCACCCGGTGCGCGAACCAGTCGCCAAGGCCCAGGAAGTTGTGCTTCGGCGGCCGGAAGGCGACGGTCTGGCGGCGCATCCAGTCGTCGTCCATCACCACCGGATCCCAGTACAGCGCGCGCTGGGGGTAGCCCGACCCCAGCTCGACCACGGTGCTGGCCATCACGCCGTACGGCAACCGCGCGATGGCGTTGGCCACCACCGTGTGCCGCTGATCCCGCTCCGACGCCCAGCGCGGGTACTCCAGGGGCCGGCTGAAGCGGTCGTCCAGGCTGAAGAAGTGCTCCCCCTGGACCTGGCCCCGGGCAACCGTGTAGGCCAGTGAGCCGCCCACGCGCGTGTCCACGTCGAGATGCCGCTCCAGCTTCAGCGTGACCGCATCGTACCACGAGCGGATCTCGTCCGTCGACATGAACGCCTGCGCGTACGTGGGGCCGAGCCCGCCCCAGTCGGTGACCCGGACGAAGGCAAAGCCGTTGTAGCCGCGTGTGCCCGTGTAGGTCAGCCCCACGGCGTGGCTCTCGCCCACCGCCTGGCGCACGCCGGCGCTCCACTGGTGGGTCTTGGGCGGACGCGTGTCGTTGCGGATGAGGAAGACCTCGTCCGCCCCGACCTCGCCGCCGGATACCAGCCCCAGCATGCCGGCACGGCTCAGGTACGAGTCGTTCCACTCCACGCAGTTGGGACACCCCTCGGTCGGGCCCTCGGCGTTGAACGGGATCCGGTACCGGTGCCACTGCCGGCGGTACTGCTCGTCCAGCATGTAGTTCCAGATCGCCCGGTCGTAGTACACGCCGAACCCGCCGAACAGCACCGAGCGCCCGTTGGCGAAGATGTCGTAGGACGCGCCCACTCGCGGCTGGAGCGCGCCCATGAAGATCTCACGCTGGTTTCCGTCGGTGATGTATGCGTCGATCCCGCCCAGATCGTTCACCAGGCCCGAGTACAGGCGGTCGCTGAGATGGGTACGCAGCGAGTCCGCCAGCGGCCCGGGCGTCGTGTAATCGTTGTTGATCATGTTCGTCTCGGCGTCCCAACGGATACCGAGATTCAGCACCAGGTTCGGCGTGATGGTCCAGTCGTCCTGGATGTAGAGGCCGAACTGGGTGTTGCGGGCATCGATCCGTGGGTCGCCGTACCCGATAAAGCCCTGGACCGGAATCGTGATGCTCGCGTTCGGGTCGTAGTTGAACTCCGGATTGCCATGAAGCTCCTTGATGGCCTCGTAGCCCAGCAGGTCCACGTAGGCCCCGCCCTTGATCACATGCTGCCCCCCCGCCTGGAACCCGGAGAACGTGACATCGTTACGCAGGCTGAGGCGGTCCTGCGTGAACTCCTGGCGACTGTCACGCCCGCCCAGCCACATCACGCCCCAGAAGTTCCGGCCCGGGAGATCCGGGTTCAGTGGCTTCGGGTTCCACCGATACCGCTGGAAGCTGACCTGCGACTCGTTCAGCCACTGGTCGCCCGCGATCTGCCAGCTCGCCAGTGCGTTGTACACGTCGTTGTCCACCTGCTCTGCCGCGTCGTAGCTCCGCCACGGCTCGCCCTGCACCGTCCCGAACCCGCGGATGTCCGTCTCGGTCCGCACGTTCACGCTCACATCCACCTTGTGACGGTCCCGCGGCAGATACGTCATCTTGCCGAAGAACAGGTGCTGGTCGAACTCCGTGTCGAACGTACCGAGCGCCGCCGTCGCGCCCGGCACCAGCGCTGCGTTGTCCGCCCGCACGATGGACGGCTCCCTCCGCTGGTTGATCTCGTAGGTGCCGAAGAAGAACAGCCGGTCACGCTGGATGGGCCCGCCCGCAGTGAATCCAGCCTGCAGCCGACTGAACTCGGGCCGGCGGCTGTCCGGGTCGAGCGCTGTAATGGCGTCGCGTTCCGTCCAGCCCGACGGCACGTAGAAACCGAACGCGCTCCCCTCGAACTCATTCGAGCCGGACCGCGTGGCCGCCGTGATGATGGCGCTCGCCGCCTTCTGATACTCCGCCTTGTAGTTCTGCGAGATGACACGGAACTCCTGCACCGCGCCCTGCGGGAACGGGTTGCCCCGGCTCGCATCCTGCCCCGCCACCCCACCCTCCAGGATGTCGTTCTTGTAGCTCGCGCCATCCACGAACACGTTCACCTGCTCCGCCCGCTCCGCCCCGCCCACGAAGGTCATCCGGATGCCGCCGCGGGTGGTCGTCACGCCCGGCGTCAGACGCGCCAGGTCCAGGAAGTTGCGATCGCGCATGGGCAGGTTCTCGATCTGCTCCCGTGTCACGTTCGATGCCACTTCCGAGGTTCGCGTCTCCTGGGCGGGCGACGACACCACCCGTATTCCAGCGAGCTGCAGCGCCTCCACCGCCAGGTTCAGGTTCGCGTCCAGCGTCTGGCCGACCTGGATCCGGACCCGCTCCGCGAGCCGGCCGAACCCGATCATCTCGGCCGTCAGCTCGTACTCACCCGGCTGTAGACCCGCCAGGTGGTAGAACCCCGCCGTCGTGGTGAGCGTCGACCGCTCCGCGTTCGTCGCCACGTCCCGCGCCCGCACCACCGCGCCCGCGACCGGCTCACCCGTGTCACTCCGCACGAACCCGCGCACGGTACCCGTCGACGTCTGCGCCACCACCTCGCCGCCGCCGAGAAGCGTCAACAGTACCGGCAACATCAGCCAGCGCAGCCACGTCCTCCGACCTCGCTCCCGTTTCATCGTCGCCTCCACTCCGGTTGGTGACTCATGCCCCTATCCGGGCCCCCCTCACGCCTGACGCCTCCATCGCCACGCCGCACGAACGGCGAATGACCAGCGTCGTCGGCAATACCTCGTGTATCGGATCCGCGGACCCGCCATCCACAGACTCCAGGAGAAGCTCCACCGCCCGAGCCCCGAGACCGCTGTTGTCCACGTGGACCGAGGTCAGTGCAGGGCTCAGGTAGCGCGCGAGAGGGATGTCGTCGAAACCCGCCACCGCCACGTCCCGCGGAACCTCCAGACCCAGCTCCTGCAGACTGCTCAACGCGCCCACCGCCATGGCATCATTCGCAGCGAAGATCGCCGTCGGATGCTGCCCGGCACGGCTCATCAGCGCCCGCACGGCCTCCCAGCCACCACTCTTCCGGAAGTCCGATCTCACCTGCCACTCCGGTCGCGCCTCCAGCCCCGCGTCCCGGAGGGCCGCCGCGTAGCCGCGACGCCGCTCCCGCGCGTCATGGTTCCGCGGGTCGCCGCCGATCAGCGCAACACGTTCGTGGCCCCCGGACACCAGGTGACGCACCATCGCGTAGCTGCCGCCGAAATTGTCCACGTTGATCGTATGCACGCGCGCCGACGAAGCCGGCGTGTTCATCAGGACCACCGGCAATGAAGGCAGGATCACGTCCTCCACGCTCCCCACCGCCCTGTCGGGCGTCATCAGGACCAGCCCGTCCACTCGGCCCCGCATCGCCCGCACCGCCGCGTCGATCTCCGATCGGTCGTCGTGGGAGCTCGACACCAGCAGGTTGTAGCCCGCTCGCTGCGTCGCGTGGTCCATCCCGCGGATTACTTCCGAGAAAAACTCGCCGTAGAGGTCCGGTAGGATGACCCCCAGGTTCCGCGTCCTGCGCATGATCAGGCCCTGTGCGCCCCGGTGCGGCGAGTACCGCAGCGCCTCGGCCACCTGCTCCACCCGCTCACGGGTCTCCGCGCTCACGGGCCCGCTGTTGTTCATCACCCGCGAGACTGTTGCCACGGACACGCCTGCCTGCCTCGCCACATCGCGGATGGTCGCAGCCACCGTCGAGCCTCCTGTGGAAACGTTTACAGGAAACGATTACAGCGACGGGACCAGGGTGTCAATAGTCGTCGTGCGGCGCTGGTTGAAGCGAGTGGTTCGGCGCGATCGTATCCTGTCGTGCCTTCCTCAGCGCGTCGCTGCCAGAAAGCGCAGGACCGCCGGGAAGAATATTTCCGGGCACTCGAACATGGTCCAGTGGCCACAGCCCGGAGCCACGAAGAGCTGCGCACCCGGGATGCGGTCGTGCAGGAGATAGGAACCCTCCCGTAGATCCGGCAGGTCGTCATCGCCGATGACGATCAGCGTAGGGGCTCGGATGGCGGCGACCCGATCCCGGACATCGAATGTCGCCAGCTCGCGCCCGAACTGCAGGAACGGCTCCGCCGAGAAGGTAGTCCGGGCGAGCAGTTCCTCGACAGTCTGGCGAAGCGGCTCGTAGTCGTAGAAATGCACGACAGGAACGAACGTGCGGATAAACTCAGCATGGAGTTCATCGGGAGCGAGCGTCGTGTCCATGGCCGCCCACCGGGCCTGGGCTGCCTCGTAGCCCGCGCGCGCTTCCAGCCAGTCCGGGTCCGGGTCGCGGACAAACGGCCCGCTGTTGAGCACCAGCAGCCGGTCGACCCGCTCCGGATAGGCCAGTGCGTACTTCAGCGCCACGGACCCGCCGTGGCTGTGGCCCGCCAGGTTGAGCGCTTCAAGACGGAGGTGCCGTCGAAGCGCCTCGAGGTCCTCTACGTACTCATCCAGCGGAGCGGCCAATCCCGCGCGGGTCGTAGTACACGAGTGTGTACGCCGCCTCAAGTGGCCGGAGTGTCTCGATGTAAACCGTTGCATCGCCGCCCCAGCCAGCGCCGCCGGGCTGGATCAGCAAGACCGGCCCGCTACCGCGAACCAGATACCAGATCCTGACCCCGCGCAGTTCTACCTCGTGCTCGCCGGGTGCGAGTGGATCCGATGCCTGGGCGGCGACCGGCGCCCAGGATAGCGAAATGAGGAGGAACGCTTGTGCCAGCATTCGCATGCTCGCCTCCCTTCTTGTGCCCCGGCCTACACCGTTTGCGCCGCCAATCTGCGCCGCATGACGCCGGTGTCCTGCCACGACGAAACACCTCCCCCTGCGCTCCGCGCAAGGTTGTTCGCGAGCGGTTCGGCGCGCACAGGGCCCTGTCGGTTGTCAAATGGCGGCAACACGCAGCGCGGCCAGGGCGGGGGCGGCGGCCATGAGGCCGAGGAGCGCCAGGATCCAGCCGGCGGATAGGGCAACCGTGCGTCAGGCCGGCGACATCGCGGTAACGATCAGGAAACAGGTGATGGCTCAGGGCATGGAGGACGAAGGCCAGGATCCGAAGCTCAGCCGCCGGCTGTCCACGTCCGCGACAGCACCGTCCCGGAACCGCACACTCGCCGCACCGAACCGGTCGCTCCCTGACGCCAGGAATCGTTGGGAGAGAACGGAACCCGACGAAATCGGGCGATGGTCCGCTCCTCGCCCTGGGAGGCCCCGTATGGCGGGCTGGGATTCCGCCGCGGAACCAGAAATCGAGGAGAATGACCATGCATGCGCTGATTCTGTTTTCCAGCCTCTGGCGAAGCCGTCGCACTCCGGAGGGAGCGTCCCTCGACACTGTGGCGCCCCGCAACCGCCTCTCCGAGTCCGCGGTCCGGACCAGCATCGCGGCGCCCCGGCCGGCGCCGTGGGCGATGCCGCGCCCACGGATCGGGCGGGGCCGCGCCCTGCGCAACGACGGCGTGCTCGGCCTCCGGTGGCTACGCTAGACCGGACAGACGCCGCGGATACCTAGACGGCGTACTGTTTCATTACCTTCGTGAGGCACGACCACCTATCACGGAGCCCGACATGACGCGCGCGCTTGTCTTCTTCGCTCTGGCCTCGCTGGTACCCTGCGCCGGCGCGGCCCAGGCTCGGCCAGCTCCGACGCTCCCCAACCTTTCGGACCCCGCCTTGGTTCGGGCCGACTTCGAATTCACTGTGGCCCGCCCCGACGGCTCGACCCTGGCGCTCGAGACGTTCGAAGGACGTCTTATCTTCGTCCATTTCTGGGCGACCTACTGCGGGGTCTGCGTGGGCGGGATGCCCGCGCTCCAGCGCCTCTGGGAGTCGTTTCGGGATCGTGAGGACGTCGTGTTCGTGATGGTGGCCAAGGATCGGGACCCCGCCACCGTCATCACCTTCATGGACCGCCATGGCTACGATTTCCCCGTCTACCTCCGGGCAGGCAAGTCGGACGTGTTCTCGGCCTCGGGGATCCCGCTCACATACATCGTGGACCCGGCGGGCGACATCCGGGCGCGGGTCAGCGGGCGATCCGACTGGTCAGTGCCGGCGGTCCGGACATACCTCCTCGGGTTGGCGCCCCATCGTGCAGTTGGCTCCGACTAGAGGGCGAGGAGCGAAGGGTCGTACTCTACTCAGCGATGAGCCGCTCGATGGCCGCGCGGATACTCGCCATGTCGTTCACGCACATCGCGTGCTCCTCGTCCCCGTCGTCGTCGTGATACTCCATACCCGGATGCACGAACCGGATGATGCCGGACTTGTCCAGGATGAACGTCACCGAAGTTGCCGGCCGTTGGGGTCCCGTCACCCACCAGGCCTTGAGCGTCCTTGTCCGCCACTCCCAGTCGATGGCAACCGGGAACACGAACTGCCTGCTCTCAACGGCGCGCTGAACGCGTGCGATATCGATTGGGCCATCGAGCCCCGCCTTCGGATGAAACACGCCAATGACCGTCAGCCCCCTGGCCGAATACTGTTCATGCAACGCGCGCAGAGCGGGAGCGCTGCTGGCGCAGAAAGGGCAGGTGTCAGTCCACCAACGAACCAACACGACCTGCCCCCGCAGATCCTCCAGCGACAGCGGCTCGGAGTTGAGCCACCCCTCGAACTGGAACGGGGGCGCGGTGACGCCGATGCGGTCGTTACCGGCTGAGCGGTCCATCGCTTTCAGACTGGCGAAAGAGCTTGCGATGTGCGCATCGATCTCCGCTTCGGACCTTCCGTCGGATCTCAGGATGTCACGGTAGTGAGCCCATGAGTTCACAGGCTTGATGTCCTGGTAGCGGCTCACACGTGGTTGATCCGGCGTGTGCACTTCGGACGCATCCGTCAGCGATTCACTGCGGTCCACTGACGGACCCGAGGCCGGATCAGTAACCGGAGCTGGGTCACCACCGATGTACTGACACGCGGCAACGGCCATTCCGCAAGCAAGAACAACCAACGTAACAGCTGGTCGCATCATGGGATTGACTCCAAAGCCAAATGGGATTGCAACACTCCGTGCGCTAAACCGCGGTCCGGACTCCGAGATCATCGTACGCTTGGAGAGAAAAAGGTTGGCGTTCCTCGGCAATTTATCAACAGACTCTCAGGCGGCACATCACCACGTCACACCTACCGGCCATTAGCGACGAACCTTCTGGCTTCTGAGAGTCCACTACGTTCCGATCTCGGGGCCGCCACTTCCAGCAGCTCCTGGTAGTAGGTTCGGGCCGCGCCGCGGTCACCCGACGCCAGTGCCGCGCGCGCGG
>CAYXJH010000143.1:0-7742 GCA_964465415.1 uncultured Gemmatimonadaceae bacterium | reverse complement strand
TACCCTCTGCAGCACCGCCCGCTCCAGCGCGAGATCGCCCGCCATGGCCTGCTCCTGTCCGAGCAGCTGCCCGGCGCCCCTGCCGTCGCGTTCCATTTCCCGCGCCGGAATCGCCTGATCGCCGCACTCGCCCGGGGCGTGGTGGTCGTGGAGGCACCGGTGAAGAGCGGGGCCCTGATCACTGCGGACCACGCCCTGGAGCTGGGACGGCCCGTGTTCGCCGTGCCGGGCGCGGTCGGCGCCGCGGCCAGCGCCGGGACCAACACCTTGATCCGTGAGGGGGCGGTGCTCGTGACCAGTGCGCGCGAGGTCCTGGAGGGCTTGCGTCTCCCGCCGCCGCCGCCCGGCGCGGAGGAAAGCACACCGCCTGATGACCTTCATGGGGTCGGTCTCGCGCTCTGGCGCGCCCTCGGCCCCGGCGTCCGTCATGTCGATGATCTCGCGGCCGACCTGGGATTGGACCCCTGTCAGAGTCTGGCATCTCTGCTGGCGCTGGAAATCCAGGGGCACGCCCGGCAGCTGCCCGGTATGCGCTTCGCACGGGACCGAAACGCCGTCCTGTCCGAAGGGTAGAAGGACGCGGAGCGCCCCTGTGATACCGCGAAACCTCTACGTACACGCCCCCTTCTGCGCGCGCCGCTGCAGCTACTGTGATTTTGCGGTCACCGTGGCGGCGGATCCTCCCGTCGGCCCATGGGCCGAGGCGCTCGGGCGAGAGCTGGCCATGGTCGCCGACGCGTGCGGCTGGTCGGCGCCGTTACCGCTCGAGACACTCTACCTCGGTGGAGGCACGCCGTCGCTGCTTGGTCCCGGCGCAGTGGGACGCATGCTGGCGGCCGTCGCGCGGTACGCTGAGATAACAGAGCTCATCGAGTTCACGGCGGAGGCCAATCCCGAGTCGTTCACGCCCGAGCTGGCTCACGACTGGCGGGCCAGGGGCGTCGATCGCATCAGTCTCGGCGCCCAGACGTTCCACGAGGCGAGTCTCCGCTGGATGGGACGGTTACATGGACCCGATGGGCCTGGCAGGGCGGTGACCGCCGCCCGGGCAGCCGGATTCGACAATGTCGGTCTCGACCTCATCTTCGCGTTGCCGGAGCGCCT
Source organism: uncultured Gemmatimonadaceae bacterium (assembly GCA_964465415.1). Classification (GTDB taxonomy): domain Bacteria; phylum Gemmatimonadota; class Gemmatimonadetes; order Longimicrobiales; family RSA9; genus SLCC01. Next base: position 6,638 of record CAYXJH010000143.1, on the reverse strand, counting down.
CGGGCGGGACCTCGACCAGGACCTGGACCGGATCCTCGCGCTAAGGCCAGAGCACATCTCGGTGTACGGCCTGTCCATCGAGCCGGAGACTCCACTGGGTCGCTGGGTCGCCGAGGGCCGGGAGACCGCACCCGACCCCGATCGGTACGAGGAGGAGTACCTGCTCGTGTCGCGCCGGCTCCGCTCGGAGGGGTACGGTCATTACGAGGTGTCCAACTTCGCGCACCCGGGCCGGGAAAGCCGCCACAACCGTGCGTACTGGAGCGGCGTTCCCTACCTGGGGCTCGGCAACGGCTCCCACTCCTACCTTCCTCCCCACCGGTGGTGGAACCATCGAGACTGGGGCGAGTACCGATCCGTGGTGGCGGCCGGGCGCGCCCCGCGTGCCGACGAGGAAGTTCTCACCCCGGCGTCGGCACGGATGGAGCGGATCTGGCTCGGGCTGCGCACCCGGGAGGGGCTCCCCCGGGCAGGGCTCGGTGAGGCCGCGCGATCGCTGGCCGAGTCATGGTCGCGCCGCGGCTGGGTCCGGCCGGACCCGGATCGGCTGGCGTTGAGCACCGAGGGTTGGCTGCTCCTCGATCGCCTCGCCGTCGAGCTGGAGGCCGCCCAGGGTACGACCCCTAGCACGGAGGCGCTGCTTGAGAACCGCGCACCCGGCTGACAGATTGACCGGTCGGCCACGAATCGAGAAGCAGGGGCCTGAAGATGGGTGATGTCACGCTTACGGACCGCGAGCAGCGCGTCCTCGACGCCGTGATCCGGACATACGTCGAGACGGCGGAGCCGGCGGGAAGCCGGACCGTGGCGAGGCGATTCCAGTTGGGCGTCTCGCCGGCCACGGTGCGTAATACGATGGCGGACCTGGAGGAGAAGGGGTTCCTCTACCACCCGCACACGTCGGCGGGCCGGATCCCCACGGACCGGGCGTATCGGTACTACGTGGACACGCTCATGCGTCCCCGTCGCCTGTCAGCCGCCGAGGCGCGGAAGCTGCGCCGTGAATTGGGAGAAGGCGAAGCGGGCGGCCCGCTGGAGCGTCTGGTCCGCCGGGCGACGCAGGCCATGGGGTTGCTCACGGGGGAGCTGGGCGTGGCTATCGCCCCATCGGTCGACGAGGTCGTTTTGGAGCGGTTGGAGCTGCTCGGTCTGGCCGCGGAGAAGGTGCTTCTCGTGCTGACGCTGGGAAACGGGATCGTCCGAACGGTGTATGTCGACCTGCCGCTGACGGTCCCGCGTGAGACCCTGCTCGCGATGACGGTGGTGCTGAACGAGCGGTTGAGTGGCCAGACCATGGCGGAGATCCGCCAGACGCTGCCGGAGCGGCTTCGCGACGCTGCATCGGAGGAGGACGGCGCGGCGACGGAGCTGCTGAATATCTTCCTCCAGTCCGGGGAGGATTTCTTCGACCTCTCGGGCGACGAAGTGCACCTGGGGCACGCGAGCGTTCTGGCGAGCCAGCCCGAGTTCGAGTCGGGGCCCCAGCTGCGTGGTCTGATCGAGCTGACCGAGCGGCGCGAGATGCTGGCGAGCGTGCTGACCTCGCGCTCGCGTGATTCGCAGCTCCAGATCAGCATCGGGGCGGAGAACGAAGCCCCGGAGCTGAGCGGTTTCACCCTCGTGACGGGAGAGTATCGGGTGGGCGACCTGGCTGGGGTGATCGGCGTGATCGGGCCCACGCGGATGCCCTATGACCGGGTGGTGACGATCGTGGAGAGCACGAGTCGCATCGTGTCCGAGTTGTACAGCGCGCGGCCGGAACGACCGGACAATCCAGAGAGAAGGGACTGAACGACGGCGGTATGCGAGATTATTACGAGATCCTCGGCGTGGACCGCGGGGCGGACGGCGAGGCGATCAAGAAGGCGTACCGGAAGCTTGCGCTGCAGTATCATCCGGACCGGAACGGTGGGTCGAAGGATGCCGAGCTCCATTTCCGGGAGGCCACCGAGGCGTACGAGGTGCTGCGTGATGCCCAGAAGCGGGCGACCTACGACCGGTTCGGGCACGCGGGCCTGAAGGGGAGTGGTGGTGGCGCGGGCTTCGGTGGCTTCGATTTCGCCGATGCCCTCGAGATCTTCATGCGGGACTTCGGCGGCTTCGGCATCGAGGACCTGTTCGGCGGCGGCCGGAGCCGGGGCGCGTCTCGGGGTCCGCAGAAAGGGGCGGACATCCGCCTCCGGCTGCCGCTGACCCTCGTAGAGGTTGCGACCGGCGTGGACAAGACGCTTCGCGTGGCCGCTCACGATCCGTGCGAGGCGTGTGGCGGAACCGGTGCGGAGGGAGGAGCCGCGTCCGTTCGTTGTGACACGTGCGGCGGAGCCGGAGAGGTCCGCAGGGTGCAGCGCTCAATGCTGGGGCAGCTGGTGACGGTCGCGCCCTGTCCGACCTGCGCCGGTGAGGGGCAGGTGGTGGAGACTCGCTGCGAGCACTGCGCCGGCCGCGGCGTGCAGGATGGTGAGACCTCCCTGGTCGTTTCGGTGCCGGCCGGGGTCTCGAGCGGTGACTACATCACGCTGCGGGGGAAGGGCCATGCAGGGCGACGCGGTGGCGGCCGAGGCGACGTGTACGTGGTACTCGAAGTGACCGACGACCCACGTTTCGCTCGCGAGGGCGCCGATATCTACTACGAGTTGCCGATCACCTACAGCCAGGCCGTGCTGGGGGACCGGATGGAGGTCCCCACGGTGACGGGCTCGGCCACGGTCACGATTCAGCGGGGGACGCAGTCGGGAACGATCGTCCGGCTGCGCGAGAAGGGTCTGCCTCGCCTCCAGGCGGCAGGTCACGGGGATCAGCTGGTCCGGCTCGTCGTGTGGGTGCCGACCGAGCTTTCCGCCGAGCAGGAGAGGGTGGTGCGGCAGCTGCGCCAGACCGAGACCGCAGCGCCCGAGTCGATGGACACCGACCGGGATGGAGGCGGGTTCTGGAGTCGGGTCAAACAGGCCTTCACCGCCTGATGCCCGGCCGCTGGCTCGTCCTGACGGTCCGGGTCCCCTCGGATGAGCAGACGGCAGAGCTCTCCGAGGGGCTCGTCGCATTAGGCAGCGGCGCAGTGCTGGAAGACGGGGACCGCCTCGTGGCGTACATGGCGCCTCCTCCGGATCTCGACGCCTTTCTCGTGCTGGCCCGCGATCGCCTGCGGGCCGTGGCCGCGGTCGACCCGAACATGACGTGGCGATGGCAGGACGACGAAGATTGGAGCGCCCGATGGCGCGAAGGCCTCGTGCCCCGTCCGTTGGGCCGCCGATTGGTGGTCACACAGCCGTGGAACGACGTCGCCCCTCCGTCACCGGAGTCCGTGGTACTGGTGATCGACCCGGGAACGGCGTTCGGAACGGGCGAGCATGCTTCGACGAGAGGCGTCCTTCGCCTCATGGAGCAAGTGATGGAGGGTGGGGAGCGCGTGCTGGACGTCGGGACGGGCAGCGGGATCCTGGCGCTGGCCGCGGCGGGGCTGGGCGCGACCAGCGTGCTGGCGGTGGAATCGGACGGCTCCTCTCTGGACAACGCCCGGGAGAACCTGGACCGCTCTCCATGGGGCGCCGGTATCGAGCTGGTCCACGGCGAGGTCGACGCGACCTTCCTGGCCGCCCACAGCGAGCCGGGTTTCGATCTGATCGTCGCAAATGTGCTGAGCAGCGTGCTCGTCCCGCTGCTGCCTTCTTTTGCGACTACCCTTCGGCGAAGTGGTCGCGTCGTGCTTGCCGGAATCCTGGAGTCGGAGGCCGTGCATGTGTTGGACGCCGCGACGGAGGCCGGTCTCATCATGGAGGCGGAGGATCGGGAGGAAAGCTGGTGGTCGGTCGTTCTGCGCCGGACGGCGTGATCCCCGCCAGGATGTGCCGAACGCGTTCGGCGGCCGCGGCGGTCGCGGGTGCCTCATGGGTCCCGAGCAGACGGATCACGGTCGAGTGGAGGAGTCGGGCGAGATGGTCGCAGCAGTCCTGCGGGGCGGGAGCGGCGAGCAGAACGAGCTGCCGGTCCAACATGTCGATGCCGTGGAAGGCGGCCGCGTAGGCGAGACGTAGATCGTCGGGCCACTGGTCGAGGCCCGGAAGCGCGACATCCTCGCCGAGGATGACGAAGCGGTCGTCGTCCCGGAGCCTGCGCTGGAGCCCCGCCGGGTCGCTGAGTGCGGCGCCGAGGGCCTCGGCGAGCTGGGCGAGGGTCATTGCGATATGCCCGTGGGCGCGCAGGGCGATTTCGGCCTGGTCGAGTGCTGGATCGGTCATGGTGGCCTCATTGGCGTGGGGGCTCCATCATGAGCGGAGTGGGAGAGTGGTGGAATGGCGGGACGCGTCTGCGACAGGACGCCACGGGACATTCGGGGAGCTACGTACGGAGAGGAGATGATGGGCGAGTCCTTGAAAGACAAATTGCGAACAGAGCTGAACCAGGCACGGCGAACGAAGGATCGGCTGCGAACCACGGTGCTGTCGACGACCCTTTCGGAGATCCGGAACAAGGAGATTGAGCTGGGGCGAGAAGCGGGGGACGACGACGTCATCGGCGTTGTGTCTCGGGCGATCAAGCAGCGTCGCGAGGCGGCGGATCAGATGCGCTCCGGCGGCCGGCCGGAGCTGGCGGACAAGGAGGAGCGGGAGGCGGAGCTGCTGTCCGCCTACACGCCGGCCCCCATGTCGGAAGTGGACGTTCGGACCATGGTGCGCGAAGCCATCGGGGCCGGGGCGTCGGACATAGGCGCCGTCATGGCCGCCCTCATGCCGCGCATCCGCGGGCGATTCGATGGCCGGGATGCCAACCGGATCGTCCGGGAGGAGCTTGGTTGAGGCCAACATAGGATGAACCGCCACGCGCTGCGCGTCCTCCAGTTCCCCGCAGTCCTGGACGCTGTGGCCCGAAGGGCCACGAGCGAGCTGGGTGCGGCCGCGGTCCGCGCGCTGGAGCCGAGCGCCGACCGGGTTCGGATCGCCGGCGAGCTCGAGCGGGTGAGCGCCATCGCCCGGTTCACCGCGCGCGCAGAGGGGTGGGCCATGCCGGTCATTCCCGATGCCAAGGCCGAGCTAAGGCGGCTGTCAAAGCCCGGGTCCGTCTGGGACCCCCGTGCACTCCTCGACGGCGCGCGACTCATCCGGTCGAGCGCGACCACAGGGCAAGCCCTCCAGGACCACACGGACTCGCTCCCGTCGCTGAGGCCGCTGGCCGAACGGCTGGTTCGACTCGAGGAGCTGGCGGTCGGTATCGAGCGTGCCATCGACGAGGGGGGCGAGGTACGGGACGACGCGAGCCCGACCCTCGCCCGGCTCCGGCGCGAGCTGCGGTCCGTTCGAAGCACTATCGTCCAGCGTCTCGAACGGTACATGGCGTCGCTGCCCGATGACGTCCGCGTCGTGGACGCGTCGGTGACCGTCCGTGATGGGCGCTATGTCGTGCCGATCCGGAGGGAAGGCCGGTCCCGGGTCGGCGGGATCGTTCACGACGAATCGGCCACGGGCGGAACGCTGTTCGTCGAGCCGCCCATGGCCCTCGAGCTCATGAACCGGGTCCGGGGGTTGGAGCTGGCTCTCGCGCGGGAAATCCAACGGATCCTGACGGAGCTGACGGAGTCGCTTCGTCCACACGCCGCCGAGCTGCTGGGCGCGCTGGAGGCGCTCGTCGAGCTGGACAGCCTGCATGCGAGGTCGCGGTACGCCCTCGAGCATGCCGCGGAAGCGCCGAATCTTACCGAAGACGTGAACGAGTACGCGGTGGTCGCCGGCCGTCACCCCCTCCTCCTGGAAGGCGACCAGCCTGTGGTCCCCTTCGCGCTCCGTTTGGAGCCGGGCGAGCGGACGCTCCTGGTGTCGGGACCGAATACGGGGGGTAAGACCGTGCTTCTGAAGGCCATCGGGCTCGTCAGCGTCATGGCCCAGGCCGGCGTCGTACCTCCGGTCGCCAGAGGCACACGGCTGCCGGTGTTCGGGAACGTGTTCGCCGATATCGGTGACGAGCAGTCCATCGAGGCGAGCCTGTCCACCTTCTCTGCCCACCTGGCCAACCTGCGCGAGGTCCTGGATGAGGCCGAGCACGACTCGCTGGTGCTGATTGACGAGATCGGCAGCGGAACGGACCCGACGGAAGGGGCGGCGCTGGCGCGATCCGTCCTGGTCGAGCTGACTCGTCGCGGGACCATGACCGTGGCTACGTCACACCTGGGTCAGCTCAAGCTCATGGCCGGCGAGGAGGACGGAGTGGCGAACGCGTCGCTCCAGTTCGATGCCGAGGCGCTCGAACCCACGTACCGCTTGCTGAAAGGGATTCCCGGCAGGAGCTACGGCCTGGCCATCGCGCGCCGGCTCGGCTTCCCGACGCACGTCCTGGAGCGGGCAGAAGCGCTGTTGCCGGCGGGGGAGAGGGATGTGAGCCAGCTCCTCACCGAGCTGGAGCAGAAGGAGCACGAGCTGGAGGAAGCCCTCGCCAGCGCGGAGCGTGAGCGGGACGACGCGGCCGCCGCCCGCGCCGACGCCGACCGGCTGCGCCTCGAGCTGGACGAACGGCGGAGCGAGATCCGCAACCGCGAAGCGGACATGGAGCGCCGGTCGAGGCAGCAAGCCCGCGACCTGCTCCTTTCCGCGCGGCAGGAGGTGGAGGAGGCGATCGCGAACCTGCGCGGTGCGATGGAGGCGGGCGTCGAC
>CAYXJH010000142.1:0-7766 GCA_964465415.1 uncultured Gemmatimonadaceae bacterium | reverse complement strand
CGCGGAGGGCACGGACGAACGGGATCTGGCCATCCAGGCAGCCCGGTCGTGGGCGCGCCGCAACGGCCCGCTGATCCGTGGGGCTGGTCATGACGCGGACGTCCGGCAGCGCGCCCGACGTCGTCTGTACGGCCATCTGGCCCGGCGAGGATTCGAGCCCGGCGCGGTGCGGATCGCGATCGACTCCGTCCTGCACGATTGACCGGAGCGTGGGCCGCCCGTAGCATCTCGTTCATGCCAAGAGCCAGAGTCATTCTCAACCCCACGGCCGGGGGCGGACGTGCCGGACGCGTTTCCGAGCACATCCTGGTGGGTCTGGAGCGCCGTGGCATCCGGGCCGACATGGTAGCGACGACGGTGCCGAGGGAAGCCACCCGACTGGGTCTGGACGCAGCCAGGGAAGGCGTCCACCTGATCATCGCGGCGGGAGGCGATGGAACGGTCCACGAAACGGCCAACGGGCTCCTCCAGGCGCTGTCGCAGGGCGTCGACGGCCCGGTGCTCGGCGTGCTTCCCGTGGGCAGCGGCAACGATTTCGCCAAACTGATCGGCCCGCTCGATGACCTGGAGCGCTCCCTGGACATCATCGTCGAGGGCAGGGTTCGTCGCCTCGATGCCGCGCGTGCGTCCTGGCCGAACGCGGAGCAGTGGTTCGTCAACGCGGCCGGCACGGGTATCGACGTCGAGGTGGTCCGCCAGATCCTGCGGAAACGGGGGGCCTCCACGCCAGGCGTGGCCCGGTACCTGATCTCGGTTTTGAAGGCCCTCGTTCGCTACCGGGCTCTTCCGCTCCGGATCACCATAGACGATCGCACGCTGGAGCGGGAGACGATGATCATAGCGGCGGCGAACGGTCGTTGCATCGGTGGCGGCTTCTGGATCTGTCCACGGTCGGAACCTGACGACGGTCGGTTCGATATCTGCATTGTGAGCAAGGTCTCGTACCTCGGCGCACTGCGGACCCTGCCCCTGGTCATGCGGGGCAAGCACGAGAACCATTCGAAGGTGGAAATGTTCCGCGCGAAAGCGGTGGAAATCGAGGCGCTCGGCCCGGCGCCGCTCTTCTTCCAGCTGGACGGAGAGCTCCATGAGCCGCCCAACGCACGCAAGCTCGGGCTTAGCATCGTCCCGGGCGCGCTGCCGGTGATGGCGGACCACTGACTCATGGTGCGCGGCGTGGCGTTGGTCACCGTGGCGCTGTTCGGCAGCGCGTCGCTTGCGTATGCGCAAGTGGCCGATACGGCCATTACGCACATCGACACGGTCCTGGTCGCACCCGCCGCGGTTGCCGACACGTTGCCGGCCCCGCCGGATACGCTCGTGGCGCCCATGACGCCCGGCGGCGCGTTCATCCGTTCCCTGATCATTCCGGGTTGGGGCCAGTCGGCGTTCGACGCGTACACGCGCGGGGGAATCTATTTCTCCGGGTGGGCTGCCAACTGGTTCATGAATTTCAAGAACTACACCCGGCTGGGCGAGGCCCGGAACCGCCTCGACCTGAGGACCGTGCAGATCCGCGATTCCCTGATCTACACGCCGCCCGGCCCGGACGTGCCGCCGAACCCGGACTCGATGCGAGCGGTGCTGGACACGACGAACCTGCTCCTGACCGTCGTCAACCAGGATCCGGTCGCCAGCAACCTTCAGGACCTGGTCCAGTCGCGGGAGCAGCAGCGGGAGGACTGGGTCGCGTGGTCCATTTTCTGGCTGCTGGCGTCGGGTATCGATGCCTTCGTGACGGCGCACCTGGCCGACTTCCCCGCCTCCATCGACATCGAGCCGAACACCGACCGGAGCGTCTCGCTGCGGGTCGAGGTGCCGTTGCCGCGCAGACGCCCGTGACCTCGCTCGCCGCTGCCGTCGATCGGGAGCGTCCGATCGGCGTGTTCGACTCCGGCTTTGGCGGGCTCACGGTGGCTCGGGCGATAGCCAGGAGACTGCCCGGTGAGTCGATCCTCTACTTCGGGGATACCGCGCGTGTGCCCTACGGCTCCAAGTCACCGGACATCGTGCGTCGATTCTCGCGCGAGGCGGCCCAGCTGCTGTTGTCGCGGGACATCAAGCTACTGGTCATCGCGTGCAACACGGCCACCGCGCACGCCGAGGCAACGCTGATCCGGGAGCTGGATATCCCGGTGGTCGGCGTGATCGAACCCGGCGCCACGACGGCGGCCCGGGCCACGCGGTCGGGTCGGATTGGTGTTCTGGGTACGGCCGGGACGATCGCATCGGGCGCCTACGACCTCGCGGTTCGCCGGCGGCTGGGCGAAGACGCGCGGGTGTACGCGCAGCCCTGCCCCCTGTTCGTCCCGCTCGTGGAGGAGGGGTGGGTCGATCACCCGGTCACACGCGCCATCGCCAGCGAGTACCTTCGGCCGCTCAAGGACGTGGACGTGGACGTGTTGGTGCTGGGTTGCACCCACTACCCGCTGCTGCAGCCGGTGCTCCAGGCCGAGATGGGCGCCGGGGTGCAACTCGTGGATTCAGGCGAGGAAACGGCCAGCACGGTGGCCGGGATCCTCCGCGAGGCCGGCCTCGAGAACGGGGGCCGGACCACGCCCACCTACGGGTTCATGGTCAGCGACGCGCCGCTGCGATTCCGGGAGTTCGGACGTCGGTTCACCGACGGCCTGGTCGACGTTGTCGAGCATGTGGACATCGACAACCTCGGCCTGCACATCGAGCGCCTCGACAACGGCCCCTGACCGGCGGCCACGCCGGGCGCCCCTGCTCATTCGACGTTCCAGCGCCCGAGCTCGACCTCGCCGTCCGCGCTCACCGTCATGTAGCTGTGGTGCGCCACCCAGTCCCCTGCGTTCAGGTAGCGCCGGCCGGGCGCCACCTCGATCACGGTCGGCTGGTGCGCGTGACCGCATACGATCCATGCCAGGTCGGGCTCCGCCAGGAGGGTGTCCCGGGCCCACACCTCGATGTAGCGCCCCCGACCCTCCGCGGCGGAATCCGTCTCGGCCTTCGCTTCGGTGCTCGACACTCGCCGGGCGATCCGCAGGCCGAGCTCCGGGTGCAGGATGCGGAACCCCCAGACGATGGGTCGGCTGCGGATCAATCGCTTGAGCACCCTGTAGCGCAGGTCCCCACGGCCGACCCCGTCGCCATGGACCAGGAGCGCGGGACGCCCGGCGATCTCGGTCCGGACCGCGTCCGGATGAAACGCCACCCCGACGTGCTCCTGGAGGAATCGGCCTCCCCACGCATCGTGGTTGCCTCCGGTGAGGATCACCTCGATCCCCGCATCGACCAGCGAGGCGAGGGCTGCCAGCACGCGGAAGTGTCGGCCATGGATGATGTCGCCGTACTCGAACCAGAAGTCGAACAGGTCGCCCGGAATCAGCAGCCGGCTACCCTCCGCGCCCACGTGTTCCAGGAACGCGAGGAACGCGCGCTCGGTTTCGGGCGGGACGCCGCCGAGGTGGACATCGGAGGTGATGAATTCCGGTTTGGTCATGGCCGCGAAGCTATCCCGGGCGTCCCCGCACCGCCATGGCACGCGGCCACAGGACCCGGTATGTTTGCGTCGCCATGACCACACAGCAGCGAAGCCGGGAAGCCGCGCGCAGCGTGGTGCCGTACCCGCGTGCCGACCCGCGCGGTGAACGGAATCCCGGCGTCCCGCTGGACCTGGGCTGGGTCGGCTCGATCCGGATCAACCGAAGCGCCGTCGAGCGTCGGGCGGCGTCGCTTACCCGGCGACGCTCCGTGAAGAACCAGTGGCAGGCCGCCTGGCTCCTCCGCGCGCTGTCCTGTATCGACCTCACCACCCTTTCCGGTGATGACACGCCCGGCAGTGTGAGACGCCTGGCGGCAAAGGCCCGCAACCCCGTTCGAGACGACCTCTTGCGTAGTCTGGCCGTCGACCCCCACGCGATCCACGTGGCCGCGGTTTGCGTCTATCACGCGCTGGTGCCAGCGGCGGTCGACGCGCTCCGGGGGTCCGGCATCCCGGTGGCGGCCGTCTCCACCGGCTTCCCTGCCGGGCTCAGCCCGTTCCCGCAACGCGTGGAGGAGATCCGCGCGTCGGTCGAGGCCGGCGCGAAGGAGATCGACACCGTCATCACGCGCGCCCACGTCCTCACGGGCCGATGGCGGGCGCTGTACGATGAGGTCCGCACGTTTCGGGACGCCGCCGGCGACGCCCACATCAAGACCATCTTGGCCACGGGCGAGCTGGCCACGCTCACAAACGTCGCGCGCGCCAGCGCGGTCTGCCTCATGGCAGGGGCTGACTTCATCAAGACGTCCACCGGGAAAGAGTCCCGCAACGCCACGCTGCCGGTGGGCATCGTCATGGCGCGGGCGATCCGCGACCACCGCGAGCGCTCAGGCTGCGTTGCAGGCTTCAAGCCCGCGGGCGGGATCCGGACGGCGCGACAGGCCATCGACTGGCTCGTGCTCATGCTGGAAGAGTTGGGTGAGGAGTGGACGTGGCCGGACCGCTTCCGCTTTGGCGCCAGCTCGCTCTTGGGCGACATCGAGCGCCAGCTCGAACATCTCGTGACCGGCCGGTACTCCGCCGGCTACAGGCACCCCATGGCATGAACGATCGAACCGCGCAGGTCTCGCAGCTGCTCGACCAGCTCGAGTACGGCCCGGCGCCCGAGAGCGCCGACGATGTGCGGGCCTGGATCGAACGTAGCCAGCCCTTCGGCCATTTCATCCAGGGACGCTCGGTCGAGCCGGGAAGCAAGCTGCTGGACGTGCGCGGACCCGCCTCCGGCGAGCTTCTGACACGCGTGACCCATGGCACTGCCGGCGATGTGGGCGCCGCGGTCGATGCCGCGCGCCAGGCATTCCCGGCCTGGTCCGCGCTCGACGGCCACGTGCGTGCCCGGTACCTCTACGCCCTCGCCCGTCAGGTCCAGAAACATGCACGCTTCTTCTCGGTGCTGGAGTCCCTGGACAACGGCAAGCCGATCCGCGAGTCGCGCGACATCGACGTCCCGCTCGTGGCGCGGCATTTCTACCACCACGCGGGTTGGGCCCAGCTCATGGACACCGACCCCGAGCTCCGCGATCATGTGCCGCTCGGCGTTGTCGGGCAGATCATTCCCTGGAACTTCCCGCTCCTCATGCTCGCGTGGAAGGTGGCTCCGGCGCTGGCCACGGGGAACACGCTCGTCCTGAAGCCGGCCGAGCATACGCCGCTCACTGCTTTGCGGTTCGCGGAGCTGTGCGAGCAGGTCGGCCTGCCGCCGGGCGTAGTCAACATCGTGACCGGGGATGGCACCACCGGGGCCGCCCTGGCCGCGCACCCGGATGTCCAGAAGATCGCGTTCACGGGCAGCACGGAAGTCGGTCGGCTCATCCGGACCGCCACGGCCGGGACTGGGCGGCGGCTGACACTCGAGCTCGGCGGGAAATCGCCATTCGTCGTGTACGACGATGCGGACCTGGATAGCGTGGTCGAGGGCGTGGTAGACGCGATCTGGTTCAACCAGGGTCAGGTCTGCTGCGCGGGCTCCAGGATCCTGGTGCAGGAGGGCATCGCCGAGCGCCTCGTCGCCAAGCTCCGCGCCCGGATGGAGAAGCTGCGGGTGGGCGACCCGCTCGACAAGGGGACCGATGTCGGCGCCATCGTCGCTCCCGTCCAGCTCGAGCGGATCGAGCGCCTGGTTGCCGAAGGAAAGGACGACGGCGCCGAGGTCTGGCAGCCGTCATGGAGCCGGCCCGCCGATGGCTGGTTCTACCCTCCCACGCTCATCACCGGCGTCTCCCCGGCGGCTACCGTGGCCAGCGTCGAGATCTTCGGTCCGGTGGTCGTCCTCATGACCTTCCGGACACCGGACGAGTCGGTCGAGCTCGCCAACAACACGCCGTACGGCCTGGCGGCCAGCGTGTGGACGGAAAACGTGAACCTCGCCCTGGACGTCGCGCCGCGGATCAAGGCCGGCACCGTATGGGTCAACTCCACCAACCTGTTCGACGCCGCCTCCGGGTTCGGCGGCTACAGGGAGAGCGGATTCGGACGGGAGGGGGGCAGGGAAGGGCTCTTCGAGTACGTCGAGCCTCGTTGGCACGCGGCGGCCCGGGTTGGATCCGACTCCCGGCCGTCGGACGGCGCGTCCGCCGACGCCGCCGGGTCACCGCCCCCGGCTACCGGCGAGCGTCCTCGGCCGGCAGACGATCCGCCCCGGCCACCCATCGATCGGACCCCCAAGTTGTATATCGGTGGACGGCAGGCTCGCCCCGATTCGGGCTACTCGCTGGATGTGTACGCGGCGAACGGCTCTGTCGCGGGGCAGGTGGGACGGGGCAACCGGAAGGACGTCCGCAACGGGGTCGAGGCGGCCAGGGCCGCCCAGCCGGGCTGGGGTCGGACGTCGGGGCATGCACGGGCCCAGATCCTGTTCTACCTGGCGGAGAACCTGGCCGCCCGGGACGCGGAGCTGGCGGCCCGCATCGAAACCCTCACCGGTGTGGCCGACGCCGACGCCGAAAGGGAAGTGGACGTCGCGATCCGTCGCCTGTTCTCGGCCGCCGCGTGGGCGGACAAGTGGGATGGCGCCGTACACCATACGCCATTCCGCAATGTCACCATTGCCATGCCCGAGGCGCTGGGCGTGGTGGGGGTCGCCTGTCCGGACCGGCTCCCCCTCCTGGGGCTGGTCTCCACCCTGGCGCCCCTCATGGCCTCGGGCAACACGGTCGTGGTGGTGCCCGGCGCCGCGCCGCTGCTCGCCACGGACCTGTATCAGGTCCTGGACACGTCGGACATGCCGGCCGGTGTCGTCAACATCATCACCGGCCACAGGGACGAGCTGGTCGAGACCCTGGCCGGGCACTACGACGTCGACGGGTTCTGGTACTTCGGGCGCGGCGAAAGTGGGGCCATGGTGGAGCGCTTGTCCGCTGGCAACATGAAGCGCACCTGGGTCGACCGACTGACGCGGGACTGGTTCGACCCGGTCCAGGGCGAGGGCCCCGAGTTCTTCCGCAAGGCGACGCAGATCAAGAACATCTGGGTCCCGTACGGGGAATGAGCCGTCGCTCCACCGCGTCGTTCCGCGTTCGCTACGCCGAGACGGATCAGATGGGCGTCGCGTATCACGCCAACTACCTGGCCTGGTGCGAGATCGGCCGTACCGACTTCATCCGCGGTCTCGGGATCACGTACGCGGACATGGAGCGCCAGGGCTATTTCCTGGCCGTAGCCGAGGCCGCGGTCCGGTATGCGACGGGCGCCCGGTACGATGACGTGATTCACGTCGAGACGTGGGTCGAGACCGTGAAGTCCCGTACCGTCACGTTCCGGTACGAGGTCCATCGGGACGACCCTGCACCGGCTCTGCTGGCGACCGCCCATACTACGCTCGTCTCTATTGACGCGCAGGGTGCCCCCCGCCGGCTGCCCGACTCGATCCTCGATCTTTTCCGGGGGGTGATGTGATCCGCTGTTTTCCCGTCGTCCCGGTCCTCGCCATCCTCGGCGCGGTAGCGTGTGCGTCCGACGTACCGCCCCGCGCGCCGGGGCCGGAGCGCGATCGAATCGTGCTCTCCGAAGCGGAGATCGACGCCATCGCCCGGATCATCCGGTTCGAGGATCACCGCACGTTCGACCCCGACGGGTTCCGGCGACTGGCGGCGGATGCCAGCGTCGAGGTCAGGCGGCGCACGGCGGTGGCCGCCGGTCGGATCAGGGACGGCGAGGCGGTGCCACTCCTCGTGGACCTCCTGTCCCGGGACCCCAGCCCCGCCGTCCGGGCCGACGCCGCGTTCGCGCTGGGCCTGGTCGGGGACACGAGCGCACA
>CAYXJH010000141.1:0-7767 GCA_964465415.1 uncultured Gemmatimonadaceae bacterium | reverse complement strand
AGCGGATCGCCGACGTCTGCGAACGCATGGCGCTTGGCGGCGCGGGCCGCGATGGCAGCGCCGAAGCCGTTGACCACCGTTCCCTCCTCCACGGTGACCACGGCCGGGTGCTCGTCGAGCGCCCAGTCCAGCATCGCCTCGTCCATCGGCTTGATGAAGCGACAGTTCACGACCGACGCCTCGACGCCCTGGCCCGCCAGCGTCTCGGCAGCCTGGACGGCCGGCAGGACCATGGTCCCGGTCGCAAGGAACACCACGTCGCCGCCGGTGCGAAGTCGCTCCCAGCTGCCCAACGGGATGTCCGGAATGTCATCGAGAGGCGGAACCTCCGCGGGCACGGTGTCACGGGGGTAGCGGAGCGTGAACGGGCCATCGGCGTGGCGGACCCCGAGGCGGAGCAGCGCGAGCATCTCGGCGCCATCCTTCGGCGCCGTCACCACCACGTTGGGCACGGCCATGAGGTACGCGATGTCATAGAGGCCCATGTGGGTGGGGCCATCGTTCCCCACGAGCCCCGCCCGGTCCATGGCGAACACCACCGGCAGCTTCTGGATGGCCGCGTCGTGGATCACCGAGTCGTACGCGCGCTGGAGGAACGTGGAATAGATGGCGGCGACCGGGCGCACGCCCTCGGCGGCGAGGCCCGTGGCGAACGTCACGCCGTGGCCCTCGGCAATGCCTACGTCGAAGTACCGGTCGGGGAACGCGTCGCCGAACACATCGGTGCCCGTTCCGTCCGGCATCGCCGCCGTGATCACCACGAGCTCCGGGACACGCTCACCCAGCTCGACCAGGCCGCGGCCGAACACGTTCGTGTACGCGGGCAGGCCACCACCCTTGCTGGCCACCTTGCCGCTCAGCTTGTCGAACGGCTTGGCCCCGTGCCACCCCACCGGGTCCTCCTCCGCCTGGGGGTAGCCCTTCCCCTTCTGGGTGAGAACGTGGACCACGCACGGGCCTTCGATGCTCTTCACGTTCGAGAGCGTCTCGACCAGCGCCTCCATGTCATGGCCGTCCACGGGCCCGACGTAGCGGACGCCCAGATCCTCGAAGACCATGCCCGCCACGAACATGTTCTTCAGGCTGTCATCGAGCCGGATGGCCAGCTGCTCCATGGGCTCGGGCAGCCGATGGATCAGACCCTTCACGTCCTCCCGCACCCGGTTGTAGAGCGGGTTGCTGCGGATCTTGGTCAGGTACTTGTTCATGGCGCCGACGTTCGGCGCGATGGACATCTCGTTGTCGTTCAGGATGATGATGAGATCCCGCTCGGTGTTGCCCGCGTTGTTCAGCGCCTCGTAGGCCAGGCCGCTGGTGAGCGAGCCATCGCCGATGACGGCCACCACCTTGTGGGACTCGCCGCGCAGGTCGCGGGCGGTCGCCATCCCCAGCGCGGCCGAGATGGAGGTGGCTGCGTGGCCGGCGCCGAACGTGTCGTACTCGGACTCGTCCCGCTTCAGGAACCCGGACAGTCCGCCCTTCTGGCGGATGGTCGGGAACCGGTCGTTGCGGCCGGTCAGGATCTTGTGCGGATACCCCTGATGGCCCACGTCCCAGACCAGTCGATCCCGCGGTGTATCGAATACGTAGTGCAGCGCCACCGTGAGGTCGACCACGCCGAGCCCCGGTGCGAAGTGCCCACCCAGGCGACTGATCACGTCGATCAGGCGTTCGCGCACCTCGTCTGCCAGGGCTGGCAGCTGAGAGGCCTTGAGCCGACGGATGTCCACCGGCGATGAGATCTGTTCCAGCAACGCCAAGACGTCCTCCCGCGTGTTGCTAACGATCGCGCCGGATCGCGAAGCGAGCCAGCGCCACGAGTTCCTCGGACCGTATGCCCCCCTCCTCGAGGGCGGCAAGAGCACGGTCCACCTCCCGCCCGGCACGGGTCCGGGCCCCATCCACACCTGCGGCGACGGCAAATGTCGCCTTGTTCAACGCACCATCCCGCCCTGCCGTCTTGCCGAGTACCGCCGTGGTGGCGGTCACGTCCAGGATATCATCGGCGATCTGGAACGCCAGGCCGAGCGCGGCGCCGTACCGCTGCACCGCGTCCACCGCCTCGGGCCCCGCGCCCGCTGCGGCCGCGCCGACCCTGGGCGACACGGCCAACAGTGCCCCGGTCTTCCGGCGATGGATGTCCTCGAGCGCGCTGCTGTCCACCTCCCGGCGCTCCGCTTCAAGGTCCAGCACCTGACCCCCCACCATGCCGCCGGCCCCCGCGGCTTCACACAGGCTCGAA
The DNA here is from genome assembly GCA_964465415.1 of uncultured Gemmatimonadaceae bacterium. Classification (GTDB taxonomy): domain Bacteria; phylum Gemmatimonadota; class Gemmatimonadetes; order Longimicrobiales; family RSA9; genus SLCC01. Next base: position 5,525 of record CAYXJH010000141.1, on the reverse strand, counting down.
AGGATCCCGCGTCTCCTTCCCGCCGTGAGACCCAGGTCCCGGCATGCGCCGTCGGCCACGCGGACCGCCAGCGGGATGAGCGCTGCCCCGGCCAGCGTGGCGGCGGCCGTCCCGAACGCCACGTGCGTCGATGCGCGGCCGCGGCGGACATCGTCGTCGTCCATCGACGGCAGATCATCATGCACGAGGGAGTATGCATGGATGAGCTCGATCGCGGAACCCAGATCGTAGACCGCGGACGGTGGGTCCGGACGGAACGCGCGGTACGCGGCTATGCAAAGGATCGGCCGCAGCCGCTTACCCCCCCCGCGGACGGCGTAGCGGATGGGGTCCGCGACGACGGGCGGGGCCGCGGGCAGGCGGATCGCCCGCTCGAGCGCACGATCCACCGCCGCGCGCTCCGCGTCCAGAAGCGCTTCGATATCGAGATCCGTCACTCCGGCGGCTGTGATTCGATCGTGATGTCTCCGCCCGGCTCCACCACGAGCTTCTCCACGCGGAGCCGCGCATGCTCGAGCACCGAGTACGCCTCCCGGACGTGGGCCACGCCTTCCTCGAACAGGTCCAGCGCTTCCTGGAGCTCGAGGTCCTCCCGGTCGAGCCGGTCCACGATGGACTCCAGCTTCTCGAGCCTGGCCTCCAGCCCCTGTCCGTCCCCGGTCTCATCCATCCGTTTCCGTTCCTTCCACCTGGCAGTGGACCTGGCCATCGGCTACCCTGAGCCGGAACCGGTCACCGCGGTCAAAATCGCCCGTCCCGCGCAGCACCCTGCCGTCGGGACCCAGCGCCACCGCATAGCCGCGCTTGAGGGCGCTCAGAGGCGACAACGCCTCGAGCATGCCCGCCAGGCGGCCGAGCCGCTGGTTGCGTCGGTCCAGCAGCGCGTCCACCCGGGCGCTCAGCGCCAACGCCACGTCGTCGATATGCCGGCGTCGAGCGTGCACCAGCCGGCGCAACCCGGTGTCGAGCCGCTGGGAACACACCCGAAGCTGGCGACGCAGGTCCTGTCCGTCCAGCACCACCCGCTCCGCCGCGGCCGAGGGGGTGGCGGCGCGGTGGTCGGCGATGAGGTCGGCAATGGTCACGTCCACCTCGTGCCCCACGGCGCTCACCACCGGCACGGGGCAGGCGGCGATCGCTCGGGCGACCTCCTCCCGGTTGAACGCCCACAGGTCCTCGACCGATCCGCCGCCCCGCCCCACGATGATCACGTCGACCTTGCCGTGCGTCGCCAGTCGGGTGAGGGCCGCCGCGATCTCGTGCTCGGCCCCTTCACCCTGGACCCGGGCCGGGCTCAGCACGACGGTCGTCCAGGGGGCCCGCTGCTCGATCACCCGGAGAACATCGTGGACCGCCGCTCCGACCGGCGAAGTGACCACGCCCACCCGGGCGGGGCTCCGGGGGAGGCGCCGCTTGCGGGCGGGATCCAGCAGCCCCTCCGCTTCCAGTCGGCTCCGAAGCTTCTCGAACGCCAGGCGCCAGAGGCCGCCCGCGTCGCCCGCCTCCAGCTCGCGCACGATCAGCTGGTACTCGCCGCGCGGCTCGTAGAGCGTCACCGTGGCCAGGGCGCGGACGCGCATCCCCTCGTCCGGGTGGGTGGGCAGCCGACGGGCGTCGGCGGAGAACAGCACACAGCGGACCTGGGCCTCGGAGTCGCGCAGCGAGAAGTAGCAGTGGCCACGCGGCGACCGCTTCCAGTTGGCCACCTCGCCGTTCACCCAGACGGGCGGCAGCGACGTGTCGAGTAGCTCGCGGACCAGGCGGTTCAGCGCGGCGATGCTGTACGACACACGCCCATCGGGTGGGCGTTCCGTATCCGATCGGGAGGACCGCTCCGCATGCCCCCTCGTGAGGCGCTCCGCCTCGGCGGCGGCGAACAGGTCGAGCGGTCCGGTCACCGGGTCGAAGCGCCCTCCGCCACGCGCCCGGAGGCGACCAGCCGCCGGGCTGCCTCCAGCGTGTTCTTGAGTAACATCGTGATCGTCATGGGCCCGACGCCGCCGGGTACGGGCGTGATGGCCTCGGCCACCTCCGAGACGCCCTCGAAGTCGACATCGCCGACCCAACGATACCCACGTTCGTCCTCGGGATCGTCGATACGGTTCGAGCCCACGTCGATGACGACCACGCCGGGGCGAACCATCTCAGGTGTGACGGTGTTCGGCACGCCAACCGCGGCCACGACGATGTCGGCCTGCCGGGTCACCGCGGGCAGGTCCCGGGTCCGGCTGTGCGCCACGGTCACCGTCGCGTTTCCGCCGCGGGCCTTGCGCAGGAGCAACAGCGCCAGCGGCTTGCCCACGATGTTGGAGCGGCCGACCACGACCACGTGCTTGCCCGAAGGATCGTGGCCGTTGCGGACCAGCATCTCCACGATACCGGCGGGCGTACAGGGAGCCAGGACGTCCTCATCCCCGATGGACAGGCGGCCCACGTTGACCGGGTGGAACCCGTCGACATCCTTGGCCGGGTCGATCGCCTCGATGATGGCGTCGTCGTCGATCTGCGACGGCAGGGGCAGCTGGACGAGGATACCATGGATCTCCGGGTCCGCGTTCAGGCCCTGGACCAGACCGAGCAGCTCGTCGTGCGGCGTATCGCCGGGCAGCGTGATCTGGCGGGAGTGGAAGCTCGCCGCGTCCGCCGCCTTCCCCTTCATGCGTACGTACTGGTGACTCGCCGGATCGTCACCGACCAGGACCGTGGCCAGGCCCGGAACGACCCCAGTCTCCCGCGTGAAGGCCTCCGCGTCCTCCCGGATCTCGTTCCGCATGGTCTGGGCGAGCGCCCTGCCGTCTATGATGTTTGCCATGGTATCATGTGTTCGGTTTCGTGTCAGCGCGCGAAGTCCACCGCGCGGGTCTCCCGGATCACGACGACCTTGATCTGACCCGGGTACTGCAGCTCCTCCTCCAACGTGCGGGCGATCTTCTCGCTCAACTGCGCCATGTCGTCGTCCGTGGCCTTCTCCGGGTCGACCATGACACGAATCTCGCGGCCCGCCTGGATCGCGAAGCACCGCTCCACACCCTCGAAGCCCTTCGCGATCTCCTCCAGCTTCTCCAGCCGCTTGACGTAGGTCTCGAACATCTCGCGCCGGGCACCGGGACGGGCGCCGCTGATCGCGTCCGCGGCCGTCACGAGGAAGGTCTCGGCGTATCGATGCGGCTCCTCGTCGTGATGCGCGCGGATCGCGTTCAGGACCTGGTCCGGCTCGCCGTAGCGTTTACAGAGGACGTGCCCCAGCTCCACGTGCGTGCCCTCCTGCTCATGGGTCAGGCCCTTGCCTACATCGTGAAGTAGCCCCATCCGCCGCGCCATGATCGGGTCCGCCCCGATCTCCAGCGCCATGTGCCCCGCCAGCAGTGCCACCTCCCTCGAGTGCTGGAGCTGGTTCTGGCCGTACGATGTGCGGAACTTCAGCCGGCCGAGCACACGGACCACCTCCGGCGCCACGCCATGGATGCCCAGCTCGTAGAGGATCTCCTCGGCAGCCCGGACCATGGACTCCTCCACCTCCCGCGTGCTCTTCTCGACCAGCTCCTCGATGCGGCCCGGGTGGATCCGCCCGTCCGCGACGAGCTTTTCCAGGGCGATCCGCGCGGCCTCCCGGCGGATCGGGTCGAACCCGGACAGGATCACGGCCTCAGGCGTGTCGTCGATGATGACATCGATACCGGTGACCTGCTCGAACGCCCGGATGTTACGACCTTCGCGCCCGATGATCCGACCCTTCATCTCGTCCGACGGCAGGCTCACCACCGACACGACGCTCTCGGCCGTGTGGTCGGCCGCCATGCGCTGGATGGCGAGGCCGATGATGTTCTTGGCCTCCCGGTCCGCTTCCCGCCTGGCGTCCTCCCGGATCTGGCGCAACGTGTTGGCAGCCTCCGCGCGGGCCTCATCCTCCAGGTGATGGATGAGCTCCTTCTTGGCCTCGCCCGCCGACATGCCGGCCAACGCCTCGAGCCTGGACCGCGCCTCCTCTTCGCGCCGCACCAGATTGTCTCCCGCCGCTTCCAGCGCATGGTGCCGCTCGTTCAGGCTCCGCTCGCGCTCCTCGAGAAGCGTCTCCTTCTGGTCGAGCACGTCGTACTTCCGGTCGAGACTGCTACGCCGGTCATCGAGACGCGCTTCCGCGCGCTCGATCTCCTCGCGACGACGACCTTCCTCCCGCTCCCATTCCTCGCGCGTCCGGACCGCCGCTTCCCGGCCCTCGAGCTCGGCCGCCTTCCGGACCCGGTTCGCATCCTCCTCCGCGGTCCGCCGGATCCTCGCCGCTTCGTCCTCCGCGCTCGCGCGCGCGCTGCGCAGGCGCAGACGCTCGCCGAACCATCCGGCGATGAAGCCAGCACCAGCAGCCAGCGCGGCTACCAGGAACAAACTGTCCATATTGGACGACTCCAAGAAAGGCGCGGCTGACCACGCCTCGGAAGGCAACGCAGGCTCCGCCCCACCATGAGGCGGCCGACAGACCCACTGCCGGAATGTGGAAAACTAGATCCTGCTAGTCAGGCGATGCAAGGCCGTCCGGCGCCGACCGCCGCTCGATCTCCGCGAGCAGGCGAGCCGATCGGTCCGCGATCTCCGCGCGCAGATCATCCGACGCGGTCCTGGCCTGGAAGAGCTGGTCGGCCAGGGCGAGGGCGGCCAGGATCGCCGCCTTGTGCGCTTCGATCAGACTGCCCCGCGCCATGATCTCGCCGATCGTCTCATTGACGTAGCGGGCGCACTCGAGGGTGTATTCGGCGCTCGCCTCGGAACGGATGGTGTACTCCTCGCCGGCAATATCGATGGTGGTGACCGTCCGTTCCTCCGTCACAGATCCTCCCTGAGGAAGTCGAATCGCGAGATGAGGCGCCGGATCCGGTCCTGCGCGCGACCGATCCGTCGCTTCAGCTGCTCGTTCTCCTGCTCGAGCGTGTGAATGCGATCGCGCAGCGAGAGGGGGTCGAGGGCGCCACTGCTCACGTCGTCGAGGGCGCGCTCCAGCTCCTGGACGCGGCCCTCGGCGACCTGCGTCCTTGCCCGGTAGCCGGCAAGCTCATCCGCGAGGCGCCGGGCGGCAGCCTCGAGCCGACCGAACTCGGCCGGCAGCGTCGGCCCGGAGCGGCCGGCCTCAACCACGTCGTTCGACCCCGTGGACATCCTTCAAGCGACCCAGGACCTGGTCAACGGCGGCATCGACCTCCTCGTCCCTCAAGGTACGCTCCGGGTGCCGGAACACCAACCGATACGCCACGCTCCGGGTCCCCTCGGGGATCCCGGCCCCCGTATACACGTCGAAGATGTCGAGGCGCTCCAGCAGGGGGCCGGCGGCGGCGCGCACGGTGGCGGAGACGGCCGCGACCGGAGTCGCTTCCGGTACCAGGAGGGCCAGGTCCCGGTCGCTCGCGGGCTGCGTCGGGACGGGTGCCAGGGAGGGCCGGGTCCGTTCCGCCATGGCGGGGGTCAGGCGGATCTCGAGGGCGAACACGGGTCCGGCCCACGCCGGGCCATCGACGACGGCCGGCCGGACCTCGCCG
>CAYXJH010000140.1:0-7770 GCA_964465415.1 uncultured Gemmatimonadaceae bacterium | reverse complement strand
TCATCATGTTCCGGGACCACCTGACCTACCTGCACGAGGTCATGCCGCAGGAGCGGGTCCAGCTGGGGCTGCTGGACGTGGCCACCCAGCTGAAGGACAAGCAACAGCAGTTCGCCGACAAGCAGGGCATCAAGCTGTACGGCGAGCGTCTCGGCGCTCGCCTCGGCTCCGAAGCCATCTGCCATTCCAAGATGCTGGAGGAGTACGCCGAGCCCGGTCACCTGATCGTGGGGACCGACTCCCACACCCCCCACTCCGGCGCCATCGGCTGCATCGCGTTCGGCGTCGGCACCACCGCCATCTTCAATTCCTGGATCACGAAGGACGTGCGCGTGAGCGTGCCGCCGTCGTTCAAGGTCGAGATCCGCGGGAAGAAGCCGGCCCACGTGACGGCCAAGGACTTCATGCTGGAGATCCTTCGGCATCCCTACATCCGTGACGGCCACGCCATCGGCCAGATCATCGAGTACGCCGGCGAGGCGGTGGAAGCGCTGAGCATCGACGAGCGGGCCACCATGACGAACATGGCGGCCGAGGTCGGCGCCTTTACCGGAATCGTGGCGCCCGACGCGCAGGCCGTCGACTACCTCGTCGCCGAACGGGGGATGGAGCGGGCGCGGGCCGAGTCGCTCGTCCAGGGCCTCCAGTCCGACCCCGACGCCGAGTACGTGAAGGTCATTGAGCTGGACGCGTCCCGGATCCGGCCCATGGTGGCCCTCCCCGGCGACCCGGGCAACGGTCTCTACATGGACGAGCTGGGCGACAGCCCCGTCCGAATCGACGCCGCTTATGCCGGCTCCTGCACCGCCGGCAAGAAGGAGGACATGGACATGTACGCCCGGGTCCTCCTCGAGGCCCGTGAGCGCGGGCTCAGGGTGCACCCCCGCGTACGCATGTACATCCAGTGCGGCTCCCAGGAGGTCAAGGAGTACTGCCGCCGGAAGGGCTACCTCGACCTGTTCGAGGAGATCGGCGCCGAATTCATCGAGCCCGGCTGCGGCGCATGTATCGCCGCCGGTCCCGGCACCAGCGTTTCCCCCGACGAGGTGACCATCAGCTCCCAGAACCGAAACTTCCCCGGGCGGTCCGGACCCGGCCAGCTCTACCTCGCCTCGCCCTACGCCGTCGCCGCCTCCGCCATCGCCGGCTACGTCACCGCGTGGGAGCCCGGCAAGCCGATCCGGCCGCTGGAGCCCGCCCCCGCCTAGGTTACGGAGCCCCCGCCGGGTTTGAACCCGCGCGCCCATACCGCTACCGGCCAGGCCAGTGCGGCGGCCATCACGACGGCGATCCACCGGACGTGCTGCCGGAAGACGGCGGGCCATAGCGCACCGATGATCACGCCGGACAGGATGAACCCGATCTTGGCCAGGCCGAACTCCCACGTCGTCCAGGAGATCCTTCTCGTCAGGAGATTCATGACGACCCCCCGTTGTTCGCTTGTTCCGGCTTCGCCCCGATCCGTTTACGGAAATTGGTCATGACCGGGGGGTTCCGCAAAAAGCCGGTGCCCAGCAGCACCCCAGCATGCGCATGCCCGGCTCGCCAGAGGTCCTAGCGGAGCGGGGTCTCGATGTATTCCGGGTCATGGACGAGCAGGGTCGGCTCCGGGGTCAGCGTCACGCGGGATCGACGGGGCTGTCGCAGCCGCCGACCACCAGGATTCTCGAGATCCCCACATCGTCCCTCGCCGCACGAAGCGCTTCGACGGTCCACGGCGCGCCACCGGGTCCGCGTGCCGCAACCTCGAAGCTGAGGCCGCAGTGGGTCGGGGTGATCACGTAGTCGCGGCCCTCCCCCGCGTGCACCGCCGCACCGTCCAGCTCCGCGACGCGGCGGGCGGGGGTTCCAACGCGGATCGAGTCCGCCGTCGCGAGCCCCGGTGAGCGGACGACGATCCGCCAGACGCTACCGTCCACGATCTCGGCAACGATTGTGTCCCCGGCCAGGTCCACGAGGAGCGCGGGCTGGGACATGCCCTCCAGCAGCAGCGTCGTATCGGCCACGACGTTGCACTCGCGATGGACCCGTTCCGCAGGGTGGCCGATCCGGAGCCCCCCGGCCGCCGAACCCGTGACCAGCGTGTCCGGAGGCGCCATGCACGCGACCGCGACCCCTTCCGGTCCGGGATCCGCGTCGGCACCGGAATCATCCTGGTTCCCGCCGCAGCCCATGGATAGCAGCAGGCCGACCGCGACCAGCAGGCCAACCGCTGGACGGAGGACATTTCGTCGGTCGTTCGGCAGATGCATCCTGCACAATACCTCGTTGCCGGACGGTCAGCCACCCGCCCCGCATCGACGATCCGTGCTGGCGGTCGGGGTCACTCGGGGCCAGATTCCGCCTCGTCGGGAGCGGACCCGGAAACAGGAGGCCATCCCATGGCCGGCCGACTCGAAGCGATATGGATCAAGCGGGCGAAGCGCGGCCCGATGGACCCCGCGGCTCATGCGACGCTCGTCGCGGATCAGGGCATCCGCGGCAACGCGGACCAGGGCGGCCGCCGGCAGGTGACCATCATCGAGCGGGAGGTCTGGGACGTCATGATGGAACAGCTCGGCGCCCAGATCGACCCGTCCTCGCGACGCGCGAATCTCATGATTAGCGGTGTCCCGCTGGCCGAGTCGCGAGGCATGCTCCTGCGCGTCGGTGAGTGCCGTATCCGCATCATGGGCGAGACCCGGCCGTGCGAGCGGATGGACGAAGCGTTTCAGGGCCTGCGCCGCGTCATGGCCGCGCCGTGGCTAGGCGGCGCGTTCGGTGAGGTCCTGGACGAAGGCGTGATCCAGGTCGGGGATCCGGTCCGGCTCGACGCCGATGCGGATCGAACGGACTCCCCGCCCGAACGTTGAGCAAGCCGGCCGATACCGACCCGATCCACGTCTCCTTTCCCGGACCCCTCCGGCCCGCACGCTTCATCGAGCGGCCGAACCGGTTCCTTCTCCACTGCGCGCTCGACCCCGATGTGCCGGGCGCCGCGGTAGTGGAGCCGGTTGCCGTGCACCTGGCGGACCCCGGCCGTCTCGAGGAGCTGCTCCTTCCCGGTCAGCGGGTCTGGGTGCGCCCTGCGGCGTCACCTACGCGGAAGACGGAGTGGTCCGCCGTCCTGGTCGAGACGCCTGACGGCGCCGGCCTCGTGTCCGTGGACACGAGCGTGCCGAACCGGCTCATCCACCGGGCTCTGGCGGAGGGCGCGCTGGAGGAGTTCGACGGCTGGTCGCTGGAACGAGCCGAGTGGGCCCACGGCCGGTCGCGCATCGACTTCCTCCTGGCCCGACAGGACCGGAAGCTGGCTCTCGAAGTGAAGAGCGTGACGCTCGTGGAGGGCGGCGTCGCACTGTTCCCCGACGCAGTGACCGCCCGCGGCGCCCGCCACGTTCGGGAGCTCGCCGACCTCGCCCGTACCGACGGCTGGGACGCAGCCATCCTGTTCGTCCTCCAGCGCGACGATGCTCATCGGATCGAAGCCGCCCGCTCCATCGACCCCACCTTCGCCGACGCGCTGGCCGAAGCCAGGCAAGCCGGCACCCGCGTCTTCGGCCGCCGCTGCCGCGTCACCCTGTCCCGCCTCGAGCTCGGACCCCCGGTCCCCACCTCCTGATACGCTCCCCTTGCGCCCTCCCCACCCCCCTCTACCTTTCGGCATGCTGCTTCGCAGGGTCTTCCTCACCGTACTTCTCAGCCTCACGCCGGTCGTCGCGCCACTCCCGGCGCAGACCGTCGGCACGGCGTATACCGGGGCCTCGGCTACCGGCCTGGAGCTGCGCCGTCTGGGCATGACCGGGCGGGTGCTCCACATCGCGGCGCACCCGGACGACGAGAACACCGCGCTCCTCGCCACGCTCGCGCTCGGACGTGGTGCGGATGTCGCCTACCTCTCGTTGACCCGCGGAGAGGGTGGCCAGAACAGCATCGGGCCGGAGCTGTCCGAGGCTCTTGGAATCGTCCGGTCCGGTGAGCTGGTGGCGGCCCGGCGCCTCGACGGCGCAGACCAGTTCTTCGCGCGCGCCATAGACTACGGCTATTCGAAGAGCGCCGACGAGGCGTTCACGCGCTGGCCGCGCGAGGAGCTGCTGGCGGACGTGGTGGAGGTGATCCGGCGGTACCGGCCCGACGCCGTCGTCTCGGTATGGAGCGGCACGGAGCAGGATCGGCATGGCCAGCACCAGGCTTCGGGCATCATCGCCAGGGAGGCGGTGCTGGCGGCCGGCGACCCGGCCCGTTTCCCTGAGCAGATCGACGTCGGGTTGCGGCCCCACGCCACACGGCTCTACTACCGCTCGGCGTTCTTCTCCGATCGTGATCCCGACATCGAGCTGAGCACCGGCGTCCTGGACCCCCTCCTCGGCCGGTCCTACCACCAGGTGGCCATGGCCAGCCGGGGGCTGCACCGGAGCCAGGACCAGGGCGTCCCGGAGGCGCCCGGTCCCCGCCGAACCGCGTACCACCGGATCGACCCCACCCAGGACGAGCCCGTAGCCCCCGCCCGCCAGTTCGGCCGTCAGCTCGAGGGTGCGCCCGACGTGGAGCGCTCCCTGTTCGAAGGCGCCGACACCGTGCTTTCGCAGCGGGCAGCGGGAATCGCCCGGCTCGTGGCCGGCGGAAGCCATGGGGCGGGGTCGAGCGCCAACACGGCTCCGCTGGTTGACGCGTTTCTCGAATACGAAGCGTTGGTGGACGCCGCGCGTCGCGACTTCAACCCGCTCACCCCCGGACGTCTCGTTGCATCGCTGGTCCAGGCTCAGCGCCTGCTCCACCGTGCGGCGGGTCGCCTGGAGCAAGATGCGAACGAGCTCCGTGGCGACGCGGCCCACGCCACCCGCGACCTGCTCTTCCACCTGGGCGCCGAGATCCAGGACCTCGAGACGGCGCTGGTGTCCGCGGCGAACGTGAGGGTCGACGTCGTCGCCGACCAGGATCGGGTCGTGCCGGGCCAGACCTTCACCCTCGAGCTGGGCCTGTGGAACGGCGGCACCGGGCCGGTAGGCGTCCGGGCCGAACCTCGCCTCCCGCCAGGGTGGGGTGCCACTCCCGTCGATGACGCCGGAGAGATGACCGTGCCCGCCGGCGAGCGACGGACGGCCACGTACCGCGTCACCGTCCCCGTGGACGCGGCGTACACCATGCCCTACTACCTCGACCCGTACCGTCCGGCGGAGGGCGCCATGTACCGCTGGCCGGCGGATCCGTCGCTTCGAGGGCTGCCTTTCGGACCCGGCCCCGTGCGCGGTGCGTTCACCGTCGAGCTGGAAGGCGCGTGGCCCATCGCGTTCGATGCGGAGGCCGTCCGGATCGGTGTGGATCGCCGTGCCGGTGAGTATCGGCGACCCGTCATGGTGGTACCCGTTGCGTCCCTGTCCGTCTCGCCAGGCCTCGTCATCATCCCGACCGGCGCGGACGCCGCCGCCCGCGAGGTCACCGTACGGGTCAGTCGGCACGCCCCCGACCCGGTCGACGCGGAGCTGCGCCTGGAGGTGCCGGCCGGCTGGAACGCCGAACCCGCCGGCGTGCGCGTCCGCCTGGACGATGGAGACCAGGAGTTCAGGTTCGTGGTCACGCCGCCCGCGCAGCTCGAGCCCGGCGAGCACCGGGTCGGCGCGGTCCTGGCCACTTCCGACGCCACCTACGACCTCGGATTCCAGGTCATAGACTACCCGCACCTCGACCCACGGCACATGTACGCGCGTGCAATGACACGTGTGCGTGCCCTGGATGTAGACGTCGCCCCCGTGCGAGTAGGGTACGTGCAGGGCGCCGGCGATGGCGTACCGGAGGCCCTGGACCGGCTCCGCGTCGACTGGGCCGACCTCCGGCCGGCGGACCTGGCGAACGGCGACCTGACCGGCTTCGATGTCATCATCACCGGCATCCGCGCGTACGAGCTCCGGCCCGACCTCGTGGAGAACAACCGGCGGCTGCTCGATTGGGCCCGACGAGGAGGCACCCTGATCGTCCAGTACAACCAGTATGCCGCGCTCCAGAACGACTACGCGCCCTGGCCCGTCACCATTGCCCGGCCGCACGGTCGTGTGACCGATGAGAACGCGCCCGTCCAGGTCCTCGAGCCGGGCCACCCCGTCTTCACCACCCCCAATCGGATCGGTCCCGCCGACTGGGAAGGGTGGGTCCAGGAGCGGGGCCTCTATTTCCTGGACACGTGGGACGGCCCCCTCACGCCGCTCCTGGCCACGAGTGACGCCGGCGAGCTCCCGCTCACCGGCGGCCTGCTCGTCGCTCCGCTCGGCGAAGGAGCCTGGGTGTACTCCGGCCTGGCCCTCTTCCGCCAGCTCCCGGAAGGCGTGCCCGGCGCGTATCGGTTGCTGGCCAACCTGATCTCGTTGGGAGCGAATCGATGACATCGGGCGTTCCCCACGCCGGCCCGGAACCGCCGGAACGTAGCCCGGGACAGGTCTGGGCGCTGGGTGTGCGGGTCATGCTCGTGCAGGTCGTCGCGCTGATCCTCCTCTGGCTGCTCCAGGCGGCCTTCGGCAGCGGCTGAGCCGGCCACATGCACTGGATCGACTGGACCATAGTCGGCGCATACCTGACCTACATCGTCTGGGACGGCCTGCGTCGCTCGAAGGGCACCAAAGAGATCGAGGGCTATTTCCTGGCCAATCGCTCGCTCCCCTGGTGGGCGGTCGGGCTCAGCGTGATGGCGACCCAGCTCAGCGCCATCACCCTCGTCGGCACCACCGGCCAGGGCGCGACGGACGGGATGCGCTTCATCCAGTTCTATTTCGGCCTCCCGCTGGCCATGATCATTCTGGCCGTCACCCTCGTCCCGTTCTTTCACCGGGCGAAGGTTTACACGGCCTACGAGTACCTGGAGCGGCGATTCGACGCCCGCACCCGCTCGCTCACCGCCGGCCTGTTCCTCCTGTCCCGCGGGATGTCGGTGGGGGTCGTGATCTCGGCGCCCGCCGTGATCCTGTCCGCCATCTTCGGGATCGGCCTGCCCGTGGCCGTGGCCATGATCGGCTTGCCCGCCGTTGTCTACACGATGTTCGGCGGCGTGCAGGCCGTGACGTGGACGGACGTGAAGCAGATGGTGCTGGTCGTGTTCGGCCTGACCGCGCTTCTCGTCATGCTGCTCATGGGCGTGCCACGGGAGGTGGGCGTGGGGGACGCGCTCCGGCTTGCAGGGGCTACGGGGCGGCTCGACACGTTCGACTTCAGCTTCAGCCTCACCGAGACGTACACGTTCTGGTCCGGCCTCATCGGGGGGCTGTTCCTCATGCTGTCCTACTTCGGTACCGACCAGAGCCAGGTCCAGCGCTACCTCACCGCCAAGTCCATCGACCAGGCCCGCAGCTCCCTCTTCATGAGCGCCTACTGGAAGATCCCGCTCCAGGCCCTCGTCCTGCTGGTGGGCATCTTCGTCTTCATCTACTTCCTATTCTCGCCGCCCCCCCTGCTCTACAACACCGCGCACGACGCCGTCGTCCGCGAAGCGGCCACCGCCGAGTATGCGTCGATCCAGGCGCGGTATGACAGGGCGTTCCAGGAGCGGCGGGACGTCGCGTTCCGCTACGCCGAAGCGCGGTCCGCCGGCGATCGGGCCCTGGCCGAACGGCTCGCCGAATCGTTCCGGGAGGGGAATCGCCAGGTCGATGCGGTCCGGGCCGACGCGCTCGAGCTCACGCAGCGAGCCACCGGCCAGAATCCGCGTGACGTCAACTACATCATTCCCGCGTTCGTGATCGGCGAGCTGCCCATCATCATTCCCGGCCTCTTCGTTGCCGCCATCCTGGCCGCCGCCATGTCGTC
>CAYXJH010000139.1:0-7858 GCA_964465415.1 uncultured Gemmatimonadaceae bacterium | reverse complement strand
TCATGCCCATGCCCGCCGCGCTCCGCGATGGGGAGCCGGGCGCTCAACTGATGGCTCGGCAGGCGCTGCCCTGGCCGTCCCGGCTCGCCGCGGAGCGGACTGCCCGGGGCTATATGGCCGACGCCGTGGCCCTGGAAGCGGACGTTGTCGAGCTCGATGTCGTGGCCAGGGCGCGGATGGCGTACGCGGAGCTCTGGGCGCTGCAGGAGCAGGCGGATCTCATCCGCGCATTCGCCCATCGACTGGACCTCTACCGCGAAGCCGCCCTGGCGCAATACGCGGCCGGGCGAGGACCGCAGCAGGCCGTGCTGGGCATACAGGTGGAAGCGAGCATCCTGGCTCAGAGACTGGAGGCGCTGGACGAAGACCGGGCAGCTGCCGCAGCGCGATTGTCCACGCTGACTGGGGGTCGCGTGCAGATCGGCTCCACGGACCGGTTCAATGCCCCGGGGTCCCCCGCCACGCCCGGTGACGCGCAGGAGTTCAGGCATGCCGACATCGAGGCACACCCCATGGTCGCGGCCGGCCGGGCTATGCAGGCGGCGGAGCTATCCATGGCGGAGATGAACCGCACGATGCTCAGGCCGGAGTTCTCGGTTGGCGTGAACCTGAATCTTTCGCGGATGGCGTTCGACCGCATGTACGGCGCGGAGCCGGTGATGCCTGTCTTCGGGATCATGCTGCCGCTGCAGCGGAGCGGTGTACGGGCGCGGGTGCGAGAGGCGGAGCTGCGCGCGGCGCAGCGTGAGCTGGAAAGCGCCGATGCCCGCATTCGCCTGGAAGCGGACGCCACCGCGCTCATCGACCAGATCGCGCGCGTGCGGCGGCGTATCGCCACCTATGAGGGCACGCTGCGGGCGCAGGTGACCCAAACACTGGAAGCCAGCCTGGCCGGCTACCAGGCCGGCACGACGCGGTTCCTGGAGCTGCTCGATGCCCAGCGCATGGCGCTGGAAGTGGAGTTGGATCTGACCATGGCGCATATGCGGGAGGCGGAGCTGGTCGCCCGGCTGGACGCCGCGACCGGGCGCCTGCCGACCTCGGCACCGCGCGACGAGGCCCGGCATCAACAAGGGAACAGACATCATGATGAATAGAATCCGGATCGTGCAGGGGCGCGTGCGGAACACGCTGCTCAGGCGATGGAACGCCGCGCCGGCAAGCCTGCGGCGGGCAACGCCGCTCGTGGTCGTGCTCCTCATCGGACTCGTCATCGGCTCGACGATCTTCGGCCGCAGCCCGCATGTCCCGAGCGATGCCGACGACGCGATCCGGGCCGCGGACAACGACGATCACAGGGGCGACGGCGTCGAATGGACGTGCGCAATGCACCCGCAGGTCCGTCAGGCGGGTCCCGGTACGTGTCCGATCTGTGGCATGGACCTGATCCCGGTTGCCGCGCCCGATGAGAATGGGGAACATGGCGAAGTGCCGCGCCTCGTGGTGAGCGAAAGAGCCGCGGCGCTCATGCAGGTGCAGGTCTGGCCGGTGGAACGGCGCGAGGGCTCGGGCGATGTGCGCCTGTCCGGCACCATTGGCTACGACGAGACCCGGGTGCACGACGTCGTCGTGCGGTCGGAGGGGCAGATCGAGCGACTATACGTCAGCTACGAGAACGCCGCGGTCCGCCGCGGCCAGAGGCTGGCGGACATCTACAGCCCCGCCATCCAGGCCGCGTCCGTCGAGCTGCTTCAGGCAAGGCGAGCGGCGCAGGCGGGGGGCATGTCGGAGCTGGTGGAGGCGGCGGCGTCGCAGCTTGTGGCGCTCGGCGTCTCGCGGGGACAGGTGGACCGGATCCTCGAGACCGGCGAGCCGGCACGCACGGTCAGCATTTTCAGCCCCGCCGACGGCATCGTGGCCGAGCTGGCCGCGCGGCAGGGCGAGTGGCTGACCGCGGGAGGGCGCATGATGCGGGTCAGCGGCCTGGGGCAGGTCTGGGCGCAGTTCGAAGCCTACGAGCGTGATCTGCCCAGGCTGCGGGTTGGGAGTCCAATGCAGTTCACGGTCGATGCTCTTCCTGGCCGCGTGTTCAGCGGCACCGTTGCGTTCATCGATCCCATCGTCGATGCCGGCCGGCGCACGGCGCGCGTGCGTGTCCAGGTCGCCAACCCCGGCGGTGCCCTGAAGCCCGGGATGCTGGCGCGGGGGCACGCCGGCGGCGTCCCGGCGGAGGGGCCGGCTGCGCTGGTCGTTCCGGCCACGGCGCCGCTCCTCACGGGGCAGCGGGCGATGGTCTATGTGCAGTTGCCGGAAGCCAAGCGACCGACGTTCGAGCCTCGGGAGATCACGCTGGGCGAGCGCCGTGGCGACCACTGGGAGATCGCGGCCGGCCTCACGGAAGGCGAGTTGGTCGTGGTCCACGGCGCGTTCCGCATCGACTCGGAGCTCCAGATCCGTGGCCAGCCCAGCATGATGGCCCCGGCGCCGCACCTTAATCCGACGGACCACGGACGGGTACCCGTCATCCTCACCGAGGCCGCCGAGCGCGAACTGCAGCGCGTGGTCACGGCCTATCTGGAGGTGATTTTCGACCTGGCGCGGGACGATGCTCCGGCCGCACGTCGTGCCGCAGGCGCCCTCGAGAAGGCCCTTGGCGCAGCGGACTTCAGCAGCGTGGAACCGTCGGCGGCCGCGCAATGGCTTCGAGCACGGGACGCAATGCGTGCCCGCGCCCGGGCGATGGCCGGGACTTCGGAGCTGGCCACGCTGAGGCGAGAGCTCGTTCATGTCAGCGACCGCCTGGAGCACGCGGTCCGGGCGTTCCCGACCGAGCGCGTCGGCACGCTCTTCCGCGTCGTCTGTCCCATGGTCGATGGCCGCGAAGGAAGCTGGTTGGCGCGCAATGAGGCCGTGCGGAACCCGTACTTCGGGGTGTCCATGCTCGAGTGCGGTGAAGTGACGGGAAAGGTAGCCGGGTAGCGCCATGGAGCGAGGCGACAGAATCACAGGGCACCGGCCGGGCATGGTCGCCGGCGTGATCCGCTTCGTCCTGGAGCAGCGGCTGGTGGTGGCCCTGGCCGCGGTAATGGTCGCGCTGGCCGGCATCGCGGTGGCTCCGTTCGACTGGGAGCTGGACTGGTTGCCGCGAGCTCCCGTGGCGGTGGACGCGATCCCCGACCTGGGCGAGAACCAGCAGATCGTGTTCACCGATTGGATGGGTCGTTCGCCACGGGATGTCGAAGACCAGATCACGTATCCCCTGACCGTCCAGCTGATGGGCCTGCCGGGAGTACGCGATGTCCGGTCGACTTCGATGTTCGGATTCTCCACGATCTCGGTGATCTTCGACGACGATGTCGACTTCTACTGGGCGCGCAGTCGGATCATCGAGAAGCTGAACAGCCTGCCGCCGGGCACGCTCCCGGCGGGCGTGCAGCCAGGACTCGGACCCGATGCGACAGGACTGGGCCAGGTCTACTGGTACACCATCGAAGGCCGGGACCCACATGGCCGACCCGTTGGAGGCTGGGACCTGCACGAGCTGCGGTCCGTGCAGGACTACTACGTCCGCTACGGGCTGCTGGCGGCGGAAGGGATCAGCGAGGTCGCCTCCATCGGCGGGTTCGTGCGGGAGTACCAGGTCGACGTGGACCCGGACGCCACGCGAGCCGCGGGCGTATCCATCGCCCAGGTGTTCGATGCCGTGCGGAACTCCAACCTCGACATCGGCGCGCGCACCACGGAGCTGAACAGCGTCGAGTACGTGATCAGGGGCACCGGCTTCGTGAGGAGCACGGCGGACATCGAAGCGGCCGTTGTCCGGACCGGGGACGGATTCACGCCGATCCGGGTTTCCGACGTCGCGAACGTGTCGCTGGGCCCGGCCGAGCGGCGAGGCGCGCTCGACCGCGGCGGTGCCGAGTCCGTGGGCGGCGTCGTCGTGGTACGTGAAGGCTACAATCCGCTGGCTGCCATCACGAACGTGAAGGCGCAGATCGCGGAGCTCGAGGCCGGCATGCCCATCCGACCGGTCATCGACTGGACACGGACCACCACAGCGGAAGTGGCCGCGTTCGCAGCCGAGCGCGGCTTCGACGCGTTCTCCGGAGCGGGCCTCGACCAGGAGGCGTGGCTGCGCTGGCTACGCGCGACGCCGACCGACGAGTGGCCCTCGTGGGTTACGACCAGTCAGCTGACCATCGCGCCCTTCTACGACCGCACCGGGCTCATCCACGAGACGCTGGGCACCCTGAACGACGCCCTTCTGCAGCAGGTACTGGTCACGATGATCGTCGTGATCATCATGCTCATGCACTTGAGGACGGCGCTGCTGGTGAGCGCGATGCTGCCGCTGGCCGTGCTGATGGCGTTCATCGCCATGAAGGCGTTCGGTGTGGATGCCAACGTCGTGGCGCTGGCCGGCATCGCCATCGCCGTCGGCACCATCGTCGACATGGGCATCATCATCTCGGAGAACGTGATGCGCCACCTCGGTGCCGCGAGACCGGACGAGAGCCGGCTCGATGTCGTCCACCGCGGCGCGAGCGAAGTCGGCCCGGCGGTGCTCACCGCCATCACCACGACCGTGATTTCGTTCCTCCCGGTATTCGCGATGACGGGCGCCGAAGGCAAGCTGTTCGCTCCGCTGGCTTTCACCAAGACGTTCGTGCTCATTGCCGCAGTCATCCTCGCCCTGACGGTCGTGCCCGTGGTGCTCTACGTCACGGTGGCACGCAAGCACCAGGGTGCACCGGCGGTGTGGCGTGGCGTCCTGACGGATCGTCGCATCCTCACGACAGCGGCCAGCGCCGGGGTCGCAGCATTCGTGGTCAGCCTGATGCTGGGATGGCTGGTCGCGGCCGGCGCCGCCGTGGCGCTGGCCCTTCTGGCCGCATACCGACTGTATGGCGCCCGTCTGCCGGCGGCCCTTCGCGCCCGGGATTCCGCCCTCGGCAGCGTACTGACGGCCTTCGTCGTCGTCTGGTGGCTGGCCTATGTCTGGGAGCCGCTGGGAGCGCAGCGGACCTTTTTCGTCAACCTGCTGTTCGTGGCGCTGCTGGTCGGGGGACTGCTCGGTGTCTTCCTCCTGTTCGAGCGTCGCTACGAACGGGTGCTGCGCTGGGCTCTGTCCAACCGCCGCAGCTTCCTGGTCGTACCGGTCATCATGGTGTTCCTGGGCCTGAACGTTTGGCTCGGGTTCGACCGCGTGTTCGGCTTCGTTCCGCGGACGGCCGCAGCCGTGGGCGTCGAAGCGGGAGCGGTGCGCTCTTTCGGGCCGTACTCGTGGGCCGCCCACGCGTTCCCGGGCCTGGGGCGCGAGTTCATGCCGGCGCTCGACGAAGGCTCCTTCCTCTGGATGCCGACGCTGATGCCGCACGCGTCCATGGGCGAGGCCCTGGACGTGATGGCGCGCCAGAACGCCGCCTTCGAGGCGATCGCGGAAGTCGAGTCGGTGGTAGGGAAGATCGGCCGGGTCGAGAGCGCCCTCGACCCGGCGCCGATCTCCATGTTCGAGACGGTGATCAACTATCGTCCGGAATATGTCGTGGATGCCGCGGGCCGCCGGGTGCGCTTCGCGTACGATCGCCGGGCCGGCGAGTTCGTGCGTGACGCTCAGGGCGAGCTCGTTCCCGATTCCCGTGGGCGGCCGTTCCGGCAGTGGCGGGAGCACGTTCGATCGCCCCAGGACATCTGGGACGAGATCGTGGCCGCGGGCCGGATGCCCGGCGTCACGAGCGCGCCGCGCCTCCAGCCCATCGAAACGCGCCTCGTCATGCTGCAGACCGGTATGCGGGCGCCCATGGGTATCAAGGTACGGGGGCCGGACCTCGCCACCATCGAGCGAGCGGCCGTCGAGCTACAGACGCTGCTGCGGCAGATACCCTCGGTGGAGCCGGCCACCGTGCACGCCGAGCGTGTCGTCGGCAAGCCCTACCTCGAGATCGCCATCGATCGAGAAGCAGCCGCGCGCTACGGGCTGAGCGTGGTGGATGTCCAGAACACCATCGCCATGGCGGTCGGCGGAATGGAGGCGACGACGACCGTCGAGGGGCGGGAGCGGTACAACGTCCGCGTGCGCTATCCCCGGGAGCTGCGCGCCGACCCCGAGCAGATAGGCCAGGTACTGGTAACCGCCCGGGGCGGTACGTCGGCCGCCCCGGCACCGGCTGCCGGGGGAATGGGGGAAGGAGCGGGCGCCCGGATGGTATCCGTCGTTCGACCCACGCAGATTCCGCTGTCGGAGTTGACGCGCATCGAATACGTACGGGGCCCCGAGATGATCCGCTCGGAGAACACGTTTCCCGTGTCGTACGTCACGTTCGGGGGGCGGCCGGGGCTGGCCGAGGTGGATGTGGTGGAGCAGGTCGAGGCCTACCTGGCAGAGCAGGCGGCTGCCGGCGGATTCAGTCTGCCCACGGGCGTGAGCTACACGTTCTCGGGTTCGTACCAGAACCAGGTGCACGCCGCGAAGACCCTGCGGGTCGTCATCCCGCTCGCGCTCGCGGTGATCCTCCTGATCCTGTACCTCCAGTTCAGGAGCGTGCCTCGCTCGCTCATCGTCTTCAGCGGCATCGCGGTCGCCTGGGCCGGCGGGTTCATCATGATCTGGCTATACGGCCAGCCGTGGTTCGGCGATTTCGCCGTTTTCGGCGTCAACGCACGCGAGCTGTTCCAGCTCCAGGCGGTCAATCTGAGCGTGGCCGTATGGGTCGGGTTCCTCGCGCTGTTCGGCATCGCCGTCGACGACGGCGTGGTGATGATGACGTACCTGCGGCAGAGCGCCGAGGAGCGGGAGCCGCGGACACCCGAGGAGATCCGCGAAGCTACCGTTCTGGCGGGACTACGGCGCGTCCGCCCGTGCCTCATGACCAGCGCTACCACCGTGCTTGCGCTGCTTCCGGTCCTTACGGCGACCGGCCGGGGCGCCGACATCATGATTCCCATGGCGATCCCAACGGTCGGCGGCATGAGTCTCGTGCTGCTGACCATGTTCACCGTGCCGGTGCTATTCGCGTGGAGCGAGGAGCGCCGGCTCGTCCGCGAGGCCTGAACGAACTACGAACTACGAACTACGAACTGCGAACTGCGCGGGATCACCGTCGCTGGAGCTAGCCGGGCTTGGCCTTGTCCCCGGCAAGCAGCGCCTGGAAGCGCGGATGCTCGCGGATCGGGTCCAGGAGTGGGTCGAGCCGAAGCATGTGCACGCTGAACAAGGAGGGGCGGGAGAGCAGCCCCTCGATCTCATCCAATGCCGCCTCTGCGTCGCCGAGCTGGGCCAGGATACGGGCGCGCTGCTCCGCCCAGAGCGGACCCTCGAAAGCATCGTTGCGATAGACCGCTGACTGCTCCAGCCAGCGCGCCTCGTGCAGGGCCTCGTCTCGACGGCCGAGACCCGCCAGCGCGAGCCCACGGGCCGCATGCACGCGGGGATCAGCAGGTTGCTGTAGAACCAGGGAGTCGAGGAGTACGCGCGCTGAGTCGAACTGCGCCCGCGCCGCTCGGTGGTCGGCGCGCAGCCCGTGCGCCCAGGCGGCGTAGAGGGCAGCGGGAACCAAGGAGTTCTGCATCTCGAAGGTCCTGGTGTCCGTGGTCCCGAGGAGATACAGCAGGCTGTCGGCCTGGCGATCGAGGAGCAGGAGCCGGAAATGCTGCGCGGCACGCGTTCCGATTCCTCCCAAATCCTGATCCGCGGGCAGACGGCTGACCACGGCTCGCAACGTATCGAGTTGCCCCTCCCAATGCAGGTAGGCGTATGCCTTCCATACGCCGATCCCCGTATGCGGCGTCAGTCTCAGGTCGCGATCGTACACTCGCACCGCCTCCGCATAGCGTCGCTGTATCGCAAGCGTGTTTCCGACGCCGTCAGGGTCGATCCAGCCGCGCGGATGGAGCCGGGCAGAGTGCTCCATGGTGGCGA
>CAYXJH010000138.1:0-7859 GCA_964465415.1 uncultured Gemmatimonadaceae bacterium | reverse complement strand
GGGCTCGTCCCGGTCCGGCCGCCCACCCTCGCCCTCCGGCAGTCCGGCGTAGAGCGCCTCGACCCGGTCGATGACCCGCTCCGGGTCCACGTCGCCCGACACCACCAGCAGGACATTGGGTGCCCGGTACATGCGTCGGTAGTAACCGACCACGTCCGCCCGTGTCATTCGGGCGAGCCCCTCCTCCGTGCCCATCCGCCAGCGCCGCATCGGGTGCTCGTCGAACATGGCTGCGTACAGCGTCTCGGTGGCCATGGCCGCCGGGTTGTCCCGCTTTCGGCGGACCTCCTCGGTGATCACCAGGAGCTCCTTCCGAAGCTCCTCCTCGTCGATGGCCGAGTTCATCAGGGCGTCCGCCTGGATGTCCAGCCCCAGGTCGATGGCCGCGGCCGGGAGCACCGTGTAGTACGATGTGCGATCGTAGATCGTCCCGGCGTTCAGGTACCCCCCCGCCTCCTTGGTCGCCCGGGCGATCTCGCCTGGACCGCGTCGCGCGGTGCCCTTGAAGAACATGTGCTCGAGCACGTGGCTGACACCCACCAGCTCGTCCGGCTCGTCGAAGTATCCCGCCCGTACGTGCGTCAGGATGGCGGCCACGGGTGAGGCCTGATCCGCCCGGACCAATAGGCGGAGCCCGTTGTCCAGCACGTGCTCGATGGGCTGGATCCGTTCCAGCAGCTCATTTCCGGTCATGGCCCGCCGGGCATGAAGTTTTCGTGCCGTTGTGCGCTCGCCCCCGTGCGCCCATCGTGCCGTGGGGATCGGAACCGCAACCGTGGAGCGGAAGTGCTGGTATACCTGAACGGTGAGTACGTACCGAAGGAGGAGGCCCGTGTGTCGGTGAACGACCGGGGCTTCCTGTTCGCAGACGGCGTGTACGAGGTGATCCGCGTGTACGGCGGACGAACCCACGAGCTCGAAGAGCATCTGGACCGTCTGGATCGCGGCCTCCGCACGTTGCGGATCGAGCACCGGGACACCCACAGCATCGAGAAGGCGGCCCAGGTGCTAATGGAGCGGAACCAGGTGACGGGGCCCGGCGTCCTCTACATCCAGGTGACGCGGGGAGCGGCGCCGCGCACCCACGCATTCCCTCCGGCGGGCACGAGGCCCACCGTCTACGTCGCCGCCCGGCCCTACGAACCGTACCCGCTCCGGTTCTGGGAGGACGGGGTCCACGCGATCACGCTCCCCGACACCCGCTGGGCGCGTTGCGACATCAAGTCCATTTCGCTCCTCCCCAACGTACTGGCCAACGAGGCGGCGCACGCCTCGAATGTGTTCGAGGCGCTGCTCGTCCGCGATGGCGCCATCACGGAGGGGTCGCATTCCAACGTCTGGGGCGTGCGCGACAATCGCCTGATCACCTATCCGGCCTCCAACTACATCCTGCCCGGAATCACCCGCTCCGCGGTGTTCCGGCTCGCGGCCGACCTGGGCATTGAAGCTGCGGAAGGGGTGATTCAGCTGGACGAACTCCTCGATCTCGACGAGGTGTTCCTGTCCGGAACCACCACCGAGATCATGCCCGTGGTCCGGGTCGACGGCCGCGACATCGTCGATGGCGAGCCCGGACCCGTGACCCGCAAGCTGATCCGGAGCTTCAACGACTCCCTACCCCGGTGATGCCGCCCGTTCCGCCATGGGGTTGGCCCGCGCGAACCTTGCCGCCACGGTCGTTCCCGCCTAGCGTGGGAGTGCGGCGGCCGCGTCCGGCCGCACTACGCCAACCTGCAAGGGATCCAGAATGAGTCGCTCGCTCAACAAGGTCATGCTCATCGGCAACGTAGGCGCCGAGCCCGAGGTCCGGGCAACGCCGTCCGGGACCCGCGTCGCCAAGGTGTCGCTGGCGACCAACCGAACCTTCTCCGACCGCTCCGGCCAGCAGCAGGACAAGACCGAGTGGCACCGGCTGACCTTCTGGGACAAGCTCGCTGAGGTCGTCGAGCGCTACGTCCACAAGGGCGACCGGCTCTACGTGGAAGGGCGCCTCGAATACTCCCAGACTCAGGACGACCAGGGTAACGTCCGCTACTGGACCGACATCGTCGTCCGCGAGATGGTCATGCTCGGGGCCGGGGGGCCCGGGGGCGGCGGCGGTGGGGGCGGGGACTTTGAGCGCGGGGCCGGGGCACCCTCCCCCGACACGTCGTCCGGAACCAGCCCCTTCGATCAGGACGACGACCTGCCCTTCTGACGGGGTGCGTCAGGGCCGCACGAGCCTCCTGCGGGCAGCCTGCTGATCCGCAGGAAGGGCCTCCGGTCCGCTCAGTGGCTCCAGCTCGTCCGGCGAGAACGCCCGGATCGCCGGGTCGCCATCCAGCACGACATCCACCTTGCGCGGGTCGTAGGGAGAGCTCAGAACCACCATCCCGCGCCGGCCGACGAGCCACGGGTCCAACGGTACCCGGCCACGCCGGATCGCGACCCGCATGCCCGGCTGGATGATCGATGTCTCTGTGATCGCCACCTCACCACTCCTATGCTACGGGGAATGGTTAAGATGCGAGAGTCTGCCGGCCACGGCAATCGGCCCTTGCCACCTCACGACCTCCGCGTATATTCGGGCTCCGTTCGCAGACACGATTGAGCATGCGAGAGACCAAGCCCTTCCCCAGAATCCTGGCCATCGTACCCGGCATCCTCGTCGGCGTCCTCTGGATCGCCATGGCGATTGCCGCGCTCGTTAGCTCCGCGCGCGGCTACGCCAACGACCGTACCGATTGGGGACTCGGATGGGGGCTCGTCGGGGTCCTGCTGCTCGCCGCGGGCATCGCGGCCATCGCCGGGACGTGGTGGCACAACTATCGGGTCATTCGGCGCCGCCACTAGCGTCCCGCCAGAACCCCAGCATCTCGGCCTCGAACCGGCCGGGCGACGCCGCGTACTCCTCCCGCCACGTGTCGAACGAGGGCAACGACATCCTGCCCAGCAACGCCTCCGTCACTCGCTGCACCAGCGCGCGATAGCTGTCAGAGTCCGGCGGGGGCAGGCGCTCGCCCTCTCCAGGACCCTGAGCCGACCCGGTCTCGGGAACCTCCTCGTCGGCTGCGCCGTACGCCATCGAGTAGATCTCCTCCGAACTCAGATCCAGGAACCGCTCGGCGACCCGGGCAGAACACCAGTCCAGGTACTTCGCACGTAGTGTCCTCTCGTCCGCCTCGTCCATTCGCCCCGCCCATCCGTTGGGGTTCTCCCAGCTTCGGCCGACCACGCCAAGCCTAGGATGCCCCCGGGATGCACGTCAATACCGCGCGCGAAACCCTCCCCCGCCATGCGCCCCGCCCTCGCGCTCCCACGCCCGCGTCACCAGATGATCGAAGATCGCCCGCCGAGTCACGCCGTACGCCACGATCCGGCTCAGGACCTCCGGATCGCTCTCCTTTACCCGCTCCACTTCGTCCGCGAGCGGCTGGGGGAGTTGTACGCTCAACTCGACCGCAAAGGTATCCGTCATCAGGCTGAACCTCGAGAGGTTGGTGTGGAAAAGTCTGTGTATAACATCGTGGAAAGGCAGATTGTCAGGACCCGCCCGCCACATCATCGGCCACGCGTCTTCGATACCCTCAGGGGAGGATCAAGATAGGTGGCCATCCGGCACGCGTCAAGACACTCGGCCAACCACGTGGGGAGTGGGGCCTGATCGGTAAGTCATTGTGCCACAACGACTTAAGAGAATGACTGTTCTGGCGATAATCGGAAAAACATATGGGCGTCCGGGCTGCAGAAACAGGTGGAATTGGGTGGTCGAACCGTTGGGAAACGGGGACATCTGGGGGCAGGCAGGTCGAAAAACGGCGGTTGCCGCGGTCTTGTAAACGTCTGTTTTTGGGCGTTGACAAGTAGCCGGGAATTTGGCTCGCTTGACACCTGGTTCCGCCGACGGCTAGGCTGTGAAGGTGCACAAATCCAAGGAGCGGGAAGGTGGGCGAGGAGCCCGAGGCAGGCGCGGGCCGGGGACGCGGGCCGGGGCGCGTCGTCGTTCGTTCTGCTTCGTGGAGCGAGGCGGCTGGAGTTGGTCCGTGTACCTGGCCACGTACGCCGGGGAGGATGGTCGCTGGCGTGGGTACTTCACGTTCAGGACGGGAGCGCCGGGGCTGGAGGGGGTGGAGATCCGTACGGCGGACGTCTTCGTGGAGGAGAGTGAGGCGGAGGTAGACGGGCGTGCCCGCGGCCTCGGCCGTCCGCTGCTGATCTCGCTTCTGGAATCGGCGCTACACGCGCACGAGCGGCGGGTGGGAGCGTCGCCGGAGATGGTGCGCTGGTTCCGCGGGTTGCTGGCAAAGCGAAGCGAGTCGGCGGCATCACCGGTGGAGTGGGCGGAGCCCACGCTGGAGCAGCTGCGCTCGCTGTATGATTCGTACCGATCGGACCAGGTGTCGCACCTGATCGCGCTGTTGGGGCCGCGCACATTCAGCTCGGTCGTCGAACGGGTGTTGGATGGCCGAGCGATCGACTTCCGTGCGAGCGACCGCCTTCAGCTCGGGATGCTGGTGGTGCAGGAGCTGGAGCGGTCGCTACCGCTGCCGCCGTTCGAGGTCTGGGCGGAAGACTACATGGCGCGTCCGTCGGTGTACCGGGACTACAGCGAGGTACTGCATCGGGGCCTGTCGCTCCCGGACTGATTTGCAGGCCGATCAGCGGGGCCACGACCGGGGAACCCGGCCGTGGCCCGCGCATCACCGCAACAGGCTCGCGAACGTCTGGAACGCCTCGGGCACGGTTTGCCAGAGGACGAGGACCAGCAGAATCGGCGCGCCGATGCGCAGCATCCAGAGCCAGGCGACGAAAACGGGTCGCAGGCGCGGCGTGCTTCCAATGGCGAGCTCATCGATGGGCTTGTGCATGACCCATCCGACTACGAGCGCCATGCCGAGGGCGCCGAGGGGCAGCATGACCTTGCCGGTCAGCTCGTCGTAGGCGCCCAGGGCATCGAGGTTGAGTGCGGGCCAGAGACCGGTGATGGCGATGATGACGCCCATGGTGACGGCTGCCTTCTTCCGGGGCCACCCGAGCTCATCGATGACCGAGGAGGTGACGACCTCCAGGAGCGAGATGGCGGAAGTGACCGCACCGATGAGGAGCGCGACGAAGAAGACGCTGCCGACGACGCGGCCGACGACGTCGCCCATGGCGGCGAAGGCGCCGGGCAGGGCGATGAAGAGCGCCCCCACGGTGCTCTCGCCCACGGCGTCCTGGAGGCCGAGGGCGGCGATGACGGGGAACACGACGAGGCCTGCGGCGAAGGCGATGCCGAAATCGGAGAATGCGATGACCGTGCTCTCGCGGGGCAGGCTCTCCTGGCGGGACAGGTACGAGGCGAAGGTCAGCATCGCGCCCATGCCCAGGGAGAGGGAGAACGCGGCCTGGGAGACAGCGGCGCTGAAGGTATCCAGCGACAGGAGCTCGTCCATGCTGGGGGTCAGATAGAACCGATACCCTTCGCCACTGCCCACGAGCGTGGCGGCCCAGATGGCCAGTCCCGCGATCAGGATGACGAGCACGGGCATCATGATGAGGCTTGCCCGCTCGATTCCCTTCTCGACGCCGCCCATGACAATGGCGATGGTCAGGGTCATGAAGAACAGGTGGAACCCGATGGCGTCGACGCCGCTCGAGATCTCGTTGAAGTGGGCCCCCGGATCATCGGGAAACCCGGTGAAGACGACCCCGATGGCGTAGCGAGTGACCCAGCCGGCGATGACGGAATAGAACGCGAGGATCAGGAAGCCGGCCAGCACGAACATGTACCCCATGGGGACCCAGCGCCCGCCGCCGACCTTGCGCAGCGCGCCGATCGGGCTGAGATGTGTCCTCCGGCCCACCGTAAACTCGGCGAGGAGCAGGGGAATCCCGATGAGGAACGTGAGCCCGATGTACAGGGCGACGAAGGCGGCGCCACCGTGTTCGGCGGTCTGGTAAGGGAACCGCCACATGTTGCCGAGCCCGACGGCGGAGCCGACGGCGGCCAGGACGAAGCCGACACGGGTATTCCAGAGCTCGCGGTCGAACGCGGGCGGCTCGGCGTGCTCCGGCCCGCTGTGGGAGGGCGAGGCTCCGTGGCCGGGGGTATTCGACGGCCGGGAATCGGTCATGGCGGCTCCGCTGGTTCCGAACTGGGAAGGGTGAGGGACCCGCCGAAATTGCGGGAGCGGTCCGGGCGGACGCAAGGGTTCCGCCGAACGTCGGAATGGGTTCTGCGCATGGAGTCCACAGGATGGGCCTCGAGCGAGGGAGGATACATGGCACGAATGATTCTGGTCACGGTGATCGCGCTGGCGGTGGCCGGCTGTCCCGAGCCCGAGACGCGAGCGGGGCAGCCGCCAGTGGAGTCGGTGGACATGGACACGTTGAGCTGGGCGACGGAGGGTCGGAGCGTGGAGCACGGCGGGGCACGCTGGGTGATGGTGGGCCCCCCGGTATACGAGCCGCTTGCCCTGACGCAGGTGGGCAACTTCGAAGGTACACCGTTGTACGCAGAGCGCGGCGTGGCCGAACCCCAGCGTCGTCTGTACATCCCGGTTGGCGGCGGGTACTGGCAGATGCTGGAGCGTGGCCAGGCGATCGATCCGGCCGAGGCCCCGGGCGACGTGCCAGGCGGTGTGCCTGGCCTCGACCCGGTGGGTGATCCCCGCCAGGACGCGCCCGGACCCGACCCGGAGCTCGATCCGGAGGCGTAGCGCCTAGAAGTCCAGCTTCATGGGCACGGGCTGCTCGCCGCCGTAGTCGTAGAATCCGTGCCCGGCCTTCCGGCCGAAGCGCCCGAGAGTAACCATCCTGCGCAGGAGGGGCGGGGGCGCGAACCGTGTCTCGGCATACTCCTCGTACATGATCTCGGCGATCCGGAAGAGGGTATCGATGCCGACGAAGTCTCCGAGCGTGAAGGGGCCCATCGGGTAGCCGGTGCCCATGACCATGGCGCGATCGATGTCTTCGATGGACCCCAGCCCCTGCTCGAGGGAGCGGATGGCGTCGAGCATGTAGGGCACGAGGAGCCGGTTGACGATGAATCCGGACGCGTCCTTCGCCTCCACCGGCTGTTTGCCTAGCGCTTCCACGAACCCGTACGCCGATCGGAACGTGGGCTCGCTGGTGGCGATGGTCCGCACCACCTCCACGAGCTTCATGATGGGGACGGGGTTGAAGAAGTGGAGACCGACGAACCGGTCGGCCCGGTCCGTGGCCGCGGCCATGCCGGTGATGGTCAGTGAGCTGGTGTTGCTGGCGAAGATGGTATGCTCCGGACAGAGCTGGTCCAGGCCCGCGAACAATTCCTTCTTGGCGTCCAGGTTCTCCACGATCGCCTCGATCACGAGGTCCGCGTCACCCAGGTCATCGAGGGAGGCCGTTCCATGGATCCTGTCCGTGGTGGCGTCGCGGGTGTCGGCCTCGAGCTTGCCGCGATCGACGGCGCGGTCCAGACTCTTTCGGATCCGTCCGATGGCCTGGTCGACGAGATCGTCGCTCACCTCGCGGACCACGGTCCGGTACCCCGCCCTGGCCGTCACCTCCGCGATCCCGCTGCCCATCAATCCGCCCCCCACCACGGCCACAGTCCTGATCTCCGACATCCTTCGCCTCCGCTTCCGATGCTACGTGATCGATCGATCGCTACGAGCGGCGAATATGCACGGGTACCGCGCGGGGTACAACCCGAGGGCGGCTCAGGCGGAGGTTCCGCGGACAGCCCCGGAGATGCGTGAACGGAGGCTCCGGAGCCACGGCGCGGGCGGCGGCTCGAGCGGGCCGCCCATCTGGACCCGGTCGAGGAGGGCGGCGACCTCGAGGCGCGCGCCCTCGATGCGGTTCCTGAAGCGGGCTCGCCCGACCGCGAGTCCCGCCGTCACCGAGCCAGCGAG
>CAYXJH010000137.1:5620-7876 GCA_964465415.1 uncultured Gemmatimonadaceae bacterium | reverse complement strand
TCGGGCATTTCGAGGACGAGGGTGCCGGGCTGGAGCGTATGCTCCGCCATGAGCTCGCGGATGAACGCCGGCAGGTGCCGATCGCCCAGCGATTGTGGCGACAGGTTCACCGACACCCAGCCTGGCAGCCGCCCGTCGAGTTGGGCGGTCCACTGCCGGGCCGCGCGAGCAACGGCCCATCGGTCCAGCGAGACGATCAGCCCGGACGTCTCTGCGAGCGAGATGAACTCTGCCGCGGCCACGATGCCCTGGGTGAAGTGGCGCCAGCGGGAGAGTGCCTCTGCGCCCACCATGGCCCGGGTCCGGAGGTCGACCACGGGTTGATAGTACAGCTGAAACTCGTGGCGCTCGAGCCCGCGACGGAGATCCTGTTCGAGACGCACGCGGTCGTCGTGCAGGGCGCGTAGCTCGGGCCGGTAATACTGCAAGCCGAGCCCGCCGGTCTTGGCGTCATACAGGGCCAGATCGGCGGCTTTGAGCAGCTCCTCCAGGTCCTCGCCGTCCTCCGGGAAGAAGGCCAGGCCTACGCTCGCGGCCACCGGCACCTCCCGACCGTCGGCGACCATGCTCACGGGCAGGCTGTCCAGGATGCGGGTCGCGACGCGGCCGGCCGCGTCCGGATCCCGAACCTCCGTGAGCACGACGGCGAACTCATCGGCGCCGAGGCGCGCCATGACGTCGATGTCGCGAAGTGTACCGCGCAGACCTTCCGCCACTCGGCGAAGCAGCTCGTCGCCGACCTCGTGGCCGAGGACATCGTTGACCTCTTTGAATTCGTCCAGGTCGATGTACAGCACACTGACCGGGTGCCCGCGCCGCCGCGCAACCGACAACGCCTGTTGGCCCTGCTCGAAGAAGAAGCGGCGGTTGGCGAGCCCGGTCAACGCGTCGAAATAGGCCAGGTGCTGGATCTCGTCCTCGAGGCGTTTCCGGGGCGTGATGTCACGGATCGTCAGGAGGATGCCCTCGAGCCCCGGTTCCTCCAGCAGGTTGGTGGCACGGATCGCAAGGTGGGTGTCGTGGCCGTCGGGGCCGACCGCGCCAACCTCCATCGTGACGGTGGCGCCGGGCTGACGGCGAACCTTCGCGAACTCCTGAAGGACCCGACGCCGATCGGCCGACCGGATAAGGTCAATGACCTCGCCGTTTCCTTCCAGCCTTTCAGGGTCCACGTCCAAAACCCTCGTCACGCCAGGGCTGGCAAACCGGACGGTGCCCAGGGCGTCGATGAGGACGTAGGACTCGGTGCCACGACCGATCAGCTGGCGGTGGAGCGCCGCGGCGGAGCGCTCGTGCTCCAGCGCTCGGTCCCTACGGCGCAGCTCCCTGCGATGGACGACCCAGAGCGCGGAAAGACCACCCACGCCCATGACCGCAGCCAGAGCCGCGGCCACCAGCGCACCATTGAGGGCTAGCGTCGGCACCACGAACAGGAGGGTGCCGGCGAGGAGTGCTCCGAAGAGCACGTTCGCCGCGACGGAGGGGGGGCGGCTCCCCGGGGAGTCGGCCATCAGTACATGAATATGCCCGCGTCGACGTGTGACGGGCAAGCGCGGTGGCGGGATGAAACACAGCCGCTAGGGAACAGCCTTCCAGTTGTCGGCCCGGGCGATGTCGATGAGGCTGCCATCCGGATCGACCACGACGTGACGCGGGCGTTCCGCGAGCCGGAACGTCACCCGCTGTACGCGTTCCCTCGACGCGAGAGTCTGACGCTGGTCGCCCGCCTCGACGACCACAGGCATCCAGGCTTCGCCCTCACGGAGGATCTCCGCCTCCAGGACGTAAGCACCTGCCTCGCCGCGGAGCGTCACATCCCCGACCCGATAACTCAGCGTGTGGGTGGTGTGGAGCCACTGGCGGAAGAACCAGTCCAGATCCCGCCCGGACACTTCGCTCATCACTCGCTGAAGGTCGGTGCCGGTCACCTGATGGAAGCGGAACCGGCGGTAATACTCCCGGAGGCCGGCGCGGAACGTCTCCTCGCCCAGCATGTCCCGCAACATTCGGAAGATGAGAGCTCCCTTGTCGTACGTCATGACCTGGTACATCGCGAAGCTGCTGAACTCTGCCGCCGGAAGGCCCACCGGCTCGGACCGCCCGGCTGCGTCCAGACGCGCGATGTCCTCGCGTCTACGACCCCAGACCTGCTCCGGGTCATCGCCCCGTGCTTCCCTGAACCAGTTCGTCAGGAATGTCGCGAATCCTTCATCCAGCCAGCCTTCGCGCCACTCGTTGTTGGCCAGGATCCCGTGC
>CAYXJH010000137.1:0-5520 GCA_964465415.1 uncultured Gemmatimonadaceae bacterium | reverse complement strand
GCGAAGTTGTGAACATCCTCCGCCCGCCAGCGGATCCTCTTTCGGCCTGGGGGCAGGGAATCACCGAGGAGACCCAGGACCGGCGGGAGTCGACTGGCGTAGTGATCGCGCTGGTACCGCACAGGGTCGGATTCCGGCACAGCCACGCCCGCCCACCCCGGGTCCCCAGCCATGGGCACGCCCGTGGCGCCGACGACCTGGTCGGCAGGCAAATCCAGCGTGACCTCGTACGTGCCGAACTCGCCGTTCAGCTCACCCGGCCGTATGTGCGGTCGGTATTCCCAGCCGTCGCGGCCGTAGACCGCGATCCGAGGGTACCAGTGCGCCCAGTTGTAATGGCGACCCAGCCGGCCCTGGCGCCGCGGCTCGGTGGCGAGCCGCGCGGTCCATTCCATGTCCACCACGGCCGAATCCCCGGATGCGAGCGGCTGACGGAGGCGAACGCGCAGTACGGTGGAGTCGGGTGCGAAGGGATAGTCGGGCTCGACCGCCCTGCCGTTCACCTGCAAGGATGTGAGCCGCTCGAACGCATGCTCGTCCGTGCCCAGGTCCTGGAACGTTCGGCGACCGAACCGGAGGTCGTATCGCGCCCATTCGCTGTACGGTCGGAACGCGTTGAGGTACTGGTGGAAGTAGAGCTCTTCGAGGGCCGCAGGTGCCCGGTTGATGTATCGAAGGCGGCCGCGGGCGGTGAGGATGGCCGACTCGTCGTCCTGCACGGCCTCCACGACGTAGCTCACCCCTTGCTGGAATGGGTGATACCGTTGCTGTGCCAGTCCCTCGCCGGCTGCCAGCGTCATCGCCCCCGCCAGCAAGACCGCTCGTTTCAAAGCTCTTCCTCCATAGCCAGCATCGTGGCGTCCGCGTCGGTGGGCGGTCGAGTCACCAGGCTCACCAGCACGGTTGCGACGAGCCCGGCGGCGAACGCCGGGATCAGCTCGTACAGCATCCCCTTGAGCGCCGGCGTGAAGTACCAGACGATCGTCGTGACGGTTCCGACCACGAGGCCAGCGAAGACGCCTGCGCGGGTGGTCCGTCGCCAGAAGAGGGCGAGAATGGACGTGGGTCCGAGGGCGGCGCCGAGACCCGCCCAGGCGAAGAGGACGAGCCAGAAGACGAGCTCATCGGCGACGAGCCCGAGCGCCAGCGCCGCCAACACCAGCAAGACGACGACCACGCGGCTATATGTCACCGCAATGCGTCGGGCCAGCGGGCGACGGCGAACCACCTTCTCGTGCACGTCCCGAACGACCGTCGACGCGGCCACCAGGAGCTGCGAGTCCGCCGTCGACATGATGGCGGCGAATATCGCCGCGACGACCACCCCGAACAGAACAGGGGGCAGATGCTGCTGGGCGAGAACCGGGAACAGGTTCTCGGGGTCCCCCTGGGGCAGCGCCTCCGTCGCGCCCAGCCACGCGCGACCGACGAGTCCGATGAGCACGGCCCCGGCCCCCATCAACACGTTCCAGACCGTTCCCACCACGGCGGCGAAACGGAAATGGTTCGCGTCGGTGATCGACATGTAGCGAACCAGGATGTGCGGGTTGCCCGGGGAGCCGAGACCGATCCCCACGAATCCGAGCCCCGCACCCACGGAGAGTGCGAACGGGTCCGGCAGCCCGGCTTCGAGGAGGCGCAACTCGGAGACCATGGCGTACCAGCCACCATAGTCGGCGATGGCGATGACGGGGAGGGCGATCAGCGCGAAGAGCATGAACACGGCCTGGACTGTATCGGTCAGGCTCACGGCCATGAACCCACCAAGGACGGTGTACGCGAGGACGATCGCGGCCGTAAGCATGATTCCCGTGCCCGGCGACAGACCGAAGCTCGCCCCTATGGCTTTGCCACCACCCACGAATTGTGCGGCCACGTAGGCCACCATGAAGATCAGGATCACAGCCGCGAGCACCATTCGCAGCCCGCCCCGGTCCGCGAAGCGTTCCGCGTAGAAATCGGGAATGGTGATGGCGTCACGTTTCTCGGTGAATCGACGCAACCGGGGGGCATAGAATAAGAACAGCAAGGCTTCGACGGTCGTGTATCCAACGACGGCCCAGACGGCCGAGGCGCCGATCGTGAATGCCATGCCCGTGACACCCAGCAGTAGCCAGGCGCTGCGTCCCGACACGACGGCGGACAAAGCCACCACCAGGCGGTGCATCCTCCGTCCCCCGAGGAAGAACTCGCTCAACCCCCCCGAGGAGAACCGGGCCGACCCGACACCGATGGCCGTAAGCATGAGGAGGTACGCGACGAAGGCGGCCAGGGCCCAATGGTCGACAACCAGTACCGGAGCCGGCGGCAAGACCTCCTGGACTACGACGGACGCTGTCGTCATTTGCCGTACATAGTCTGGCCCGGGTCATCGTCGCGCAAATGTCGCGGCGGGCGCCAATCCACGCTGCGGCGGGCGCATGGGGTTCTGTTCGTGGGAGTTGTTGGCCTCCACCGAGCGCGACACCCCACTCTCCTACACTCCGCCCTCTCCTACACTCCGCCCTCTCCGGCACCTGCGCGCTCGCCGGCACCTACGCGCTCGCCGGCACCCTACGCGCTCGTCCGGCACCCTAAACGCTCGCCGGCACCCTACACGCTCGCAGACACGGTCGCCCTCTAGTGCGGCACTTCTTGCTCCCTGTCCTGAGGCACCCGTACACCTCAACCGCAAGACCCGTCCTCGCTGCGTCGGCGCCTTGCCAGGCCGCCGGGAGAAGAATCACCAGCCGGGGCCGGCCGCATGTCGGCGTCGCGCACGTGTGGTCGACGACGCGAGCGGGCGTCGGATCGCTCTACGGCTCATGGGAACGAGCCGATCGTGAGTTGGTTGCGGAAGAAGGGTTGGCAGGGGGCGTTGGCCTTCATTACGTCGAGTAGACCGTGCCAGACGAGGTAGTTGGGTAGGTAGCGAGTCGCTACGCCCCGGAACCGTGCGAGCCACTGCCGAATGCGCCGGCCATGGGCCAAGGCAGGGTTGTCCGCGCAGCTCAGCCGGCGGAGCTGAGCGTATGGCCACCCTCGGCGCCGGGCGAGCAATGCCACGGCGCCGAACCGGCCCACTCCGTCCCGCAACGCGACGGCACCGCCTAGTCGGGGTTCGAGCGCTGCGGCCACAGTCCGGCCGGTGGGCCGCTGCGAGCCTGCCACGCCCGCCCACCTGCGACCCGACTCGTCGCTGGCCAGAAGGATCCAAACCCTAGGATCCGTCCTCCAGGCAGCACCGCTCCGCCTGCGGCGCGCCGGCCGATCCAGCCTTCGGCACCCCTTCTCCGAGTGCGGGAAGCAGGTCTCTGCCACGGTCACCATGCCGTCGAGAAGGATAGAGTCCGCGGCTCGGACGACGTCCAGGACCCTGTGGCGCCACCGGAACGACGTGGACACGTGAAACCGCAGCTCCGCAGAGATCCTGCGCAGCGTCCACGTGGCCAGCAAGGCGTCGCAGAATTGCGGCCACCGGTCAAGGTGCTTCAGGTGCGCGAGGGGTGTACCCGTCAGGTCGCTGAACGTGCGGTCACACGTGAGACACCGATACCTGCGCCGGTCGCCGAATCGACCCCAACGATGGACGCGTCTCCCCCCGCATCGTGGGCATGCCAGTCCATCTCGGAACCGCCACCCGCGATACGCCGCCAGGTCGAACGGCGAGGAGGTCGGCTCGATCCGTATCACGGCCCGAGGCCGCGGCGGCGACGAGAGCCCGCGATTCGCAGTCATGCCAGAAGGTGCGGCGGACGGACGGCAACCGGAATGGCTGGATGCGACGATCGAATGTTCCTACAAGCCTTTTACGTCGGTCGGCCAAGCTCGAGGGGGAAAGTTCCGAAGCGAGCCAACAACTCCTGCGAACACAACCCCATGACGACAACGCCATGAGGATGACGCTATCCGGCCTCGTTGGGTGCTCGGTCGGGCAGTGGTCCGATACAGAGCCGGCTGCGGCGCCCCGCCTCGAAAGCGAACGGGGGGACGGCTCATGGCCTGTCCCCCCGTTGTTGTTGCTGCGGCCAGGCCGCAAATCGGGCGCTAGCGGTTCTGCACTTCCTGGCGCCAACTCTCGTCGGCGTAGATCACGACCTCTACCCGTCGGTTGAGCTGGCGACCCTCAGCCGTCTCATTCGACGCCACCGGATCATGCTGGCCCATTCCGCGAATGGAGACGCGCTGGCTCGAAACACCCTGGTTCGTCAGGTAGCTGGCGGCCGACTGGGCTCGCCGCTCGGACAGACCCTGGTTGTACGAGGCCGATCCCACCGAATCGGTGTGACCGATCACCAGCACCTCGGTGCGCTCATGGCGCTGGAGGTTGCTGGCCAGCTCCGCGAGGTTCGAACGGGCCACCGGGCGGAGATCCGCGCGATCGAAGTCGAACAGGATCCCGCCCTCGAACGTCACCACGATCCCCTCGCCGACCCGAGCGACAGTCGCGCCATCCAGCTCACGGTCCAGCTCTGCCGCCTGACGGTCCATCTGGTTCCCGATGATGGCGCCAGCGGCACCGCCGACCGCCGCGCCAACGATCGCGCCGCGCGCAGTCGAGCCAACCTGCGATCCCACCGCCGCGCCGACGGCCGCGCCTGCACCTGCGCCGATGACCGCGCCGCGCTCCCTCTCGCCCCAACCAGCACAAGCCGTGACGCCGAACAGCATCGACAGCGTAAGCGCCGCAAGAGGCACCCGTATGACCTTGCTCATTTCATATCACTCCTTGGATTGTCCGTCCTCGCGTGGAGGTAACTGGCAAGGCTGGTGCCACGGGCGGATCCAGTGCCTCCCAACGGGCCGTGGCAGGCGCAAAAGCCACCGTTTCCCAACCTGTTATGCCTCCCTGTCTGGACTGCTCGAATGTCCTCCACGCAGGACAGGGGCGCTCCACTTCGGGAGACATCCGCGCGGGGGTGACTACATTGTACGGCATGACGGATATCGTTGGACAGCCGCCCACACGAGACCTGCCGGTTGTAGCCGTGCTCGCGGAGATCTCCGGCGCACTCGGCTCGGCAGGAGCCGCGGTCCTGGTGGCGCCACCCGGGGCGGGCAAGACGACCGTGGTGCCGTTGACGCTCGTTGATGAGACGTGGCTCGGTGGGAGGCGGGTTGTCATGCTGGAGCCCCGGCGCCTGGCAGCGCGAGCGGCTGCGGCCCGCATGTCGCGGCTGCTGGGCGAGCCGGGGGCGGGGGGCCTCGTGGGGTACCGGATGCGGGGCGAGAGCCGTATCGGTCCGAAGACGCGCATCGAGGTCGTCACCGAGGGAGTGTTGACCCGGATGCTCCAGGGTGATGCCGGCCTGGACGGGGTCGGACTGGTGGTGTTCGACGAGTTCCACGAGCGATCCATCGTCGGGGACACGGGACTGGCCATGACCCTGCACGCGCGTGCGTTGCTCCGCCCGGACCTCCGGGTCCTGGTGATGTCGGCCACGCTGGACGCGTCGCCGGTCTCCGAGTTGCTCGGGGGGGCGCCGGTCGTGGTGAGCGAGGGACGGACGCACCCCGTAGAGACGCGGTGGCGGAGCCGGC
>CAYXJH010000136.1:0-7891 GCA_964465415.1 uncultured Gemmatimonadaceae bacterium | reverse complement strand
TGCCCTGGCTCACCGCCACCGCGTTCATCCACTCGGCCATGGTGCAGGAGCGGCGCGGGATGCTGAAGACGTGGAACATAACGCTGGTGATCTCCACGTTCCTCCTGACGATCCTGGGCACGTTCCTGACGCGCAGCGGGATCCTCACGTCGGTCCATGCGTTCGCCGCCGGCGACATCGGCTATTACTTCCTGGCGTTCATGGGCGTGACGCTCCTGGCGAGCCTGGCCCTCGTGGCCGGACGCAGTCAGGATTTGCGGACCCAGGGCAACCTGGAATCGCCCGCGTCGCGCGAGACGGTCTTCCTGCTAAACAACCTGCTGCTGGCGGCGTTCACCTTCACGGTGCTACTCGGAACGTTGTTCCCGCTGGTGGCGGAAGCCGCACGCGGGGTGCGCGTCACGGTGGGCGAGCCGTTCTTCAACCGGATGACGCTGCCTATCGCCGTCATGCTCCTGTTCCTGGTCGGCGTCGGGCCGGTCCTCCCGTGGGGGCGTGCCGGCGCGAAGCATTTCCGGAAGCTGATCATCCCGGCCGTCGTGGGCCTGCTCGCGGGCACCGTGGCGTTCGCGCTGGGCGCCCGGATGCTCATGTCGATCCTCGGCTTCGCCTTTGCCGGCTTCGCACTCACGTCGAACGTAGGCGAGTTCGTGCTCGGCACCGGGGCGAGGCGTCGCGCGCTGGGTGAGAATCCGCTGGTTGCCCTGGGGCGCCTCGTGAAGGCGAACCCGCGCCGGTTCGGCGGATACACGGCCCATGTCGGCGTCCTCATCTTCGCGCTAGGGGTCGTGGCATCCTCGACGTTCACGATCGACCACGAAGTCACGCTCACGCCAGGTGCTACCGCGACGGTCGGCGATTACACCGTGCGGTTCGACGATATCTGGGCGCGGGACGAGCCTCACCGTTTCGTGGTGGCGGCCGATCTGGCCGTGTTCAAGGACGGACGTCGGATCGGATCCATGGACCCGCGGCTCAACTACTACCGGATGAGCGACCAGCCCATCACGACACCCGCGGTTCGCAGCCGGCTGCACGAGGACCTGTACATCAATCTGATGGCCTTCGAGCGCGACGGGTCGTCGGTGACCCTGCGAGTCCTGGTCGAGCCCCTGGTCGCCTGGATCTGGATCGGCGGGTTTATCGTGTTCGGCGGAGCCGGTATCGCGTTCACGTACCGCGGTCCGCGTGACGGAAAGCGGCCCCCGCGTAAGCCTGTGAAGTCGGGCGGGGCGGCCGCCCGCCGGGGCCGTGACGAGGCTCGGGAGGAGGTTCTGGCATGAGCTGGAAGCGCGCGGGTATCGCCATGCTGGTGGGGATCCCCCTCCTCATGCTGTTCGCCTACGGGATGTCCCGGGGCGACCCGAGGATCATTCCCTCACCGCTGGTCGGACTCCCGGCGCCCGACTTCGACCTGCCGGTGATGGCCATGAGCCCGACGGAAGAAGGCGATGACACAACGGGCGAGACAGTACGTCTGTCCGAGCTACACGGGCAGGTCGTCGTCCTGAACTTCTTCGCGTCCTGGTGCGTGCCGTGTCGGCTCGAGCACGCGGGGCTGACCCGCACCGCCCGACGATACGCCGACCGCGGCGTGCAGTTCTACGGCATCGTGTATCAGGATACGCCAACCGCGATCCGGACCTACATCCGACAGCTCGGCGGTCAGAGCTATCCGAGCCTGCTGGATCCGGGTCAGCGCGTGGCCATCGACTGGGGTCTGGTCGGCGTGCCCGAGACGTTCTTTATCGGCAAGGACGGGACGGTCAGGCGGAAAGTGTTCAGCGCCATAACCGAGCAGGAGCTGGTGACGGAGATCGAGGCGCTGCTGGCCGAGCCGGGTCCGGCCGCCACGGCGGCTCCGACCCCGGAGGTGACATTTTGAAGCGACTCATGATAGCCCTGCTTCTGATCGCCGCCGCGTCGCCCGCCGCGGCGCAGGACTCGCAACCCGAGGGGCTGTACCTAGGCAAGGGCGCACTGGCCGACCCGGCCCTGGAAGCCAGGGCCACGAAGCTCGCCTCCGAGCTCCAGTGTCCGGTATGCCAGGGGCTCTCGATCAACGCCTCCCCGTCTCCCATGGCGCAGCAGATGAAGGACCTCATCCGCCGACAGGTGGCGGATGGGTATACGAACGATGAGGTGCGGGGCTACTTCGTCAGCCGGTACGGCGAGTGGGTCCTGCTCGAGCCGAAAGCGGCGGGCTTCAATCTCCTGGTGTATGTCCTGCCGGCGCTCGCCCTCCTGGGCGGTGGCGCGTTCATCTTCATGGTCGTCCGTCGCTGGAGCGCGCCGTCCGCTGGAGCAGCGGCCGATACGTGAACCGACGGTCACCGCACAGACGCTCGTCCAATGCGGTGGACGGCGCTCGCGCCCTGCGGCGGGCGCCGTTAGCTTTTCCGATCCGGTCGTGAGGCCCGCACCCCAACGTCAAGATACCTGACCATGTATCCCCACCTGTTCACCATCGGCGACTTCACCGTGACGTCGTTCGGCCTCATGATGTTCCTGTCGTTCGTGGTCGGGGCCTGGGTGCTGGCCCGGCAATTCGACCGGCGCGGGATGGATCCGGAAGCTGCCTGGGACATGCTCCTCTGGGTCGCCCTGGGCGGGATCCTGGGCGCGAAGCTGTACTACGTCGGGCTCCATTACGAGACGCTGCTCGAGGACCCGGTGCGGGAGCTCACGAATCGAGGTGGCCTGGTCTGGTACGGCGGGTTCATGGGTGGGGTCGCGGCGTTCTACTGGCAGGTGCGCCGACACGGCTTCCGTATGGCGCACGCATTCGATTCCGCCGCTCCGGCCCTGGCCATCGGCTACGCGATCGGACGCCTCGGCTGTTTTCTCGTCGGCGACGATTATGGTCGCCCCACCGATTCCTGGGTCGGAATCGCGTTCCCGGAAGGGTATCCGCCGAGCACGGCAGGATACTTCCGCTCGATCGGGACGCCGATCCCGGCCGAGATCCCGGACACGGCTGTGCTCGCCGTGCACCCGACGCAGCTGTACGAGATCGTCCTCGCCCTGGCCATGTTCGCGGTGCTCTGGCGGTTGTCCGGTACGCTCCGGGCGGGGCGGTTATTCGCGCTATATTTGGCCATGTACGGCGTGCTCCGATTCACAATCGAGTTCGTGCGCGCCAAGACCGACCTGATGTTGCTCGGTCTCACCTCATCCCAGATCGCCAGCGTCGTGCTGCTCGTGCTGGCCGGCGTCATATGGGCGAGAACGCGCGGGTCCGAAGCCCACTCCGCCGGCCCGGGCCCCGCCCGGCGGGGCCGGACCGCAACGCCGCGCTGACATGAGACGGGTCGGACGCGCCGTCCTGCCCGGTGTGCTCGTGTCCGTGCTGATCACGGCTGCGCCAGCATGGGCGCAGGACCCGCCCTCGGCCGCGCGGCTGACCGTCTCCATCTCCGGCAGCACAGTCGGGGTGGGTGATCTGCAGAGCCAGCCGGTTGTGGCCCAGCGGCTCGAGGACGGGGCCGTGACGGAGATGGTCGTCCTCCGGCGCAGCGTCAGGGCGAGCGGCGGGGTCCGGATCCACGTCGGTGCAGAGCTCCAACTCGACCGATCGTGGGCGTTACGAGTTGCCGCGGGCATGGGTCGGACGCGACTGGAGGATGCCTATTCCGGTGAGGAGGAATGGCTGGAGGCGGCCGGGGAGACGGGGAGGGCCGTTCCTCGCGACGTCCAGCTGGCCGGGATGGACGCTGCGCTCCGGTTCATGCTCCCGTCGGCCAACTCGTTTCACCCGTTCATCGAAGTGGGCATTGTGGGCGAGCGATGGCGCTCGGACACATCCACCGGCTCCGCGTTCCCCGGCGCGGAGGCTCTGCTGGAGGCGGTGACGCGCGTCGGGGGCCACGCGGCTGTGGGCGGAACCTACGCGCTGACCGGTCGCCTGGCGGGCCGGCTCCAGGTGTCGACACAGGTCTTCCGCACCCCCGTGCATCCCATGGACGCCGGATTGGAAGTGGGTCGCAGTGATACACTGGTCCTCACGAGCGCCGCGCCGGCAGGGCACGGCTTCGCCGATTCGTCGATCGAGCTTCTGCGGTCGACGCGCCTCGAGCTGGGCCTTACCTATTCGCTATTGGGGGCAGCGGCCGCGCGGCCGGGTCGACCAGGATCAGCCGGGACACCGACCGTTCCTCGCCGCTGATCCGGTCGCGGACCAGCAACCCGACCCTGTGGAGGCCGGAGTCCACGTCGTCCAGGCTCAGGCTGATGAATACGACCTGGGCGTCCTCCGGCGACCCGTCGTCCCAGCCGACGCGCGTAGGCTCGTCCGCGCCCGCGATCCCGAATCGCTGACCTACCCAGCGGGCCGCGCGACGGAGCAAACCTTCATGCTCGGCCCGCTCCGTCCACCACTCCACGGCGAACGCCGCGCCGGCCGCATCGACCTGTAATCCGGAAACCTCCGCGTACAGCCCCAGCTCCTGGCCCGGAGGCACGACGAGCCGGGCCGTGGGCTCGAGTGAGGCGTCCGCTCGGGACGTAGGGGCGTTGCCGTAGACGGGATGCGCCACGAGCAGGTCCGAAACGCTGAGCCCGCCGGGCGCTGGCACGTCGATCCTGTACTGGGCCAGTCCG
Source organism: uncultured Gemmatimonadaceae bacterium (assembly GCA_964465415.1). Lineage (GTDB taxonomy): Bacteria > Gemmatimonadota > Gemmatimonadetes > Longimicrobiales > RSA9 > SLCC01. The sequence continues at coordinate 3,292 of CAYXJH010000136.1, read as the reverse complement.
CCGATCCGCGTGGAATCGTCGAGTACCTCGATTCGATAGACGTAGGATCCGGGAGGCATTCGCTGCTCCGCGAAGACGACCGTCACCGAATCATCACGGACCCGCGCGCTGGCCGGCGCTCTGGCGAGCTCGTGGCCCAGCGTGTCCAGGATGACCATGATGGCACGGGGCGCCACCGGGGCGATCGGCGCGGTGGTGTCCGGCGGTAGTGCCGCATCCACCCGTACCGTGCCTCCGTCCGCAACAGGGAAGACGCTCGGTTGGACCAGGAGCCCCCGCGTCCGCCGGATGGTTACCGGCGCGTAGTAGGACCGGACCGTGTCCCGCTCGATCTCGGGTCGCATCCCGGTCGGGGGCGCATACGGGATGCCGGCCGTGGCCAGCTCCTCTGGGGTGAGCGCCAGCCGGTGAGGATTGAACCACTCGACGAGGCTGGTGGGTCGGTGCGAAGGGGGCAGGGAGGACGGCTGCCACGATCGGGCCCGACCGGTGGGCAGGCCGTATCGGATGAGGATTTCGTCGTGGTCCTGTCCCCAGCGGAGCCTGCCATCCACGCGGGGGGCCATGGCATGGATACGGGACCAGGCGTGGCGGGCGTAGTGGCCCGAGCGCCGCTCGTTCCCAGGCTCCAGATACCAGGTATCGGACAGGGCCCAGAAAGCCCGTTCGTAGGCCGCGCGCTCCTCGTCCGGCAGCCTTCGGTAGTACGAGCTCTCCGCGCGCTCCAGCAGAACGCTCACATCGTCGAGACGGCGGCGTTCGTCCTCCGGCATGGTGGCGCGTGCTCGATCGAACGTTTCCTCCGCGGCCTGGAAGTCTCCGGAGTAGTGCAGGGCCAGGCCCAGGAAGAGGAGGCTCTCGGCGTCGTCGTCGCGCGCCCAGACGTGGGCCCGGGCGGCGGCGGCCGCCTCCGAGGCGCGTTCGGACTCGATCAGGTACCGGACCAGAGGCCCGACGACGGCGCGATTGTCGGGCGCCAGGGTAAACCAGCGCCTGAACGCGTGGATCGCGGCTTCGCGGGCGGCAACGACCTCGGGCGGGTCCGGTAGGATCGGCCGGCCTGGCGTGCCCGGGGTGCGGTGCCAGAAACAGAAGCGCCCGATCCGTTCGTCGCAGCGGTCGCCGGGCCTGCCGCCATAATGATGCGGGGCCGTGCTGACGAGCAGTCGCTCGTAGCGGTAGGCCGCTGACCGGGCATCGCCAGCCGCGCGGCGGAGGCTGTCATCCGGAAAGACGCCGGGTCCGCCGATGGACAGGATGAGGAGGAAGGCCGTTTCCAACACGTTGGCCTCGACAATCACGATCTCGCGAGCGCGTCCAGAGAGGCCGCGCCTCCGCCACAAAGAGAGAGAAGGGGCGGAGTCCGCGCAAGGCCATCGGGTCAGTAGGTCCAGCGGCGCCGGATCGACACGAAGAGCTGCTGCTCCCTTTCGAGCGCGAACGGGAGCCGTCGACCGGGGACCCCGATCATGAGGTCGGGCGGCTCATAGCCGGCCTCCAACATCCACTGGCGATCGATGCGCCATTCCCCGGTCAGCGCCCAGCGCGCCTCGAAGTCGGCTGTGGGGACGGTGACCAGCGCGAACACGTCCGTGAAGACCTCGTGACCGAGCAGGAAATAGAGCTCGGGGCCGAAATCGCCCGCACCGCTCCGGACCTGGACCTGGAAATAGTCGATTCCCGCGCCGAACTGCTCCGCGACGGCCGCGCTCAGCCAGTCCGAGAATCCGTAGAACGCCACCGCATCGAACAGCGTCTGGCTCGTGCCGAGCCCGGCCCCAGGGAAATCAGCCAGGGTGGCGGTGGCGCGTCCGAAAATGAGGAAGTTCAGCGCCTCAGCCTCCGGGATGCTGGTCCCATCCGCGGTGGCAAAGGCCACGGCCGGGCTGCTGAGGGTGCCGGTCAGCCGGACGCGGAGCTCGAAGTCGGTCCGGTTCGGGCCCGGGATGATCCTCGCCGCCGTGACGTCAAGGGCTGGATCCAGGTCGCCGGTCCCGAAGAACTGGATATTCGCCTCCACGATATCGAACCGCCGGGTGGCCGGGCCTATGCGCAGGTTGAAGGTGCCACCCTGGCCGGAGAGCGTTCCGACGATGAATACCTCCGGGCCCGGGCGCTCGACCGTCAGGTCGCCGCTCAGCTGGGCCCGCAGCTCGTCGGCCTGGAACCAGAGGTCGCTGCCCGCCGTGAGATCGAGTCTGGAGATGCGAAACGCGGTCTCCGCCGGCTCGAGCAGGTCGAAGTCTGCGGGCGCCAGCGGATCGAACCGCTGACCCACACCGATGAGATCATCGCTGAACCGCGGCGCGGGCTGGAACTGGCCGATGTCCAGCGTGCCATCATCGACCACGAGATTGCCGGAGAGTACGGGTGACTGTGGCGTCCCGACGAGCCGGACCTGACCGGAGAAGGCGGCGGAGCGGCGGCCTGGAACGCCCTGGGCCCGAAACTGTTGCAGCTCCGTCGTCAGGTCCATCACCGGATTCACCAGATCCTCGAGCCGGATCGTCCCAGACAGGGCTGCGAACCCGTCGCTCCACGCTACCAGCCGATCGACCTGGATCACCTGACCGTCCAGCGTGGCCTGGCCCTCGATTCGTTCGTACCGCTGGTTCAGCAGCGGTATCGTGACCGCTCCACCCGTCAGGCTCGCCCCTCCGCTGAGAACGGGGGCGGACGGGGTCCCGTTCAGTGTGAGGTTGGCCGAAAGGCGCCCATCCAGGTCGCGTACGGTGGGGATCCCTGGATTCAGCGCCGCCAGCGGGAACTGTTGGGTGCGGATCCGGGCCTGCACCGACCCGTCCTCCACGAGTTCGAACGCGGGCGGAAGCCCCAGTACCAGATCGACCGGCAGCATGCCCTCCACCTCGAGCCTGGCGAGCTCGTCGAGGACTCCTTCGCCGGTGAGGGTCAAAGCGCGGTCCGCATATCCGAGGAGCGCTCGAAGCTCGGGGATGGCCACACCCGCGATCCTGCCATCGAGCAACCGCAGGTCCATGTCGAGGGTGGGAAGGTCCGCGGGGCCCCGGAGGGTGCCTCGCAGCCACAGGTCGCCCGCGAGGTCCAGGTCCGCCCGTGCCAGGGCTACCAGGTCACCCACCGGCAGCGCGGCGACCTCGATCTCGAGGTCCGTCTGGTCGAACGGCGCTACGATCCCGTGGAGTCGAACCAGGCCGGCGTCGTCGACCTGCTCGAGCCGGAGATCCTCGACGTACACCACCTCTCCAGCAGACCACTCGATCCGGGCCGGGGCCGGTAACCGCCAGCGCTGCCGCTCGAGGTCGAGCTCCAC
>CAYXJH010000135.1:0-7935 GCA_964465415.1 uncultured Gemmatimonadaceae bacterium | reverse complement strand
TCGGCCTGGACATGAAGGACCTGGAGGAGGCCGGGGACGACGAGGCTGAGGCGGAGGACGACGAGGCCTCGGAGGATCGGGAAGACGTCGCCTGATCCGGTGCTCCAGCTGTTGGGGCTCGCGGCGCGGGCAGGCGCCGTGGTCCCGGGTACCCAGCAGGTCCGGGAGGCAGTCCGGGCCGGCAGGGTCCGTTTCGCCCTGGTGGCGCAAGACCTCACGGCCACGGGCCGGGACAAGCTCGTCCCGCTGCTCGAGGGGCGGGAGGTTTCGTACGCTCTGGGGTACACGAGAGCGGAACTGGGGCAGGCGGTCGGTCGCGGCCCGCTGGCGGCGGTCGGCGTGACCAACGCGGGGTTCGCCCGTCGCCTCCGTTCGTTGGTGGAACACGAATCGTAGGAAAGCATGCGCGTCTTCGAAGTAGCGAAAGAGTTCAACGTGCCGTCCGAACAGCTGATCCAGGTGCTCCGCGAGATGGGCGAGACCGTGCGATCGGAGGCGTCCGTCGTTCCGGACGCCGCCGTCGCCAAGCTCCGCGCCCGTTTCGAGCGCCACCGCCGGGCCGGTACCGGAGACGCCACGGAAGTGGTCGAGGCGGCCATAGAGGACGCCCATGCACCGAGCCGCCGCCGCCGCCGTCGGCGCAGGTCGGACAGCGAGGAGGCGGACGCGACGGACGCGGACGCCGGCGATATGGAGGCCGTGGGGGTCGAGGCAGGAGACGCCGAGCTGGAAGCGCCCGAGGCCATGCCGGTGGCGGAGTTGGAAGAGGAGCCCGTGACCAAGGCGAAGCTGGTGGTCGAGGCCGACCCAGCCGAGCCGCAGCCGGAGACCGAGGAGAAGGAAGAGATCGCTGCAGCGACCGCGGCCGATCGGGCGGACGACGAGGCCGCGGAGCCGGCGGCCCCCGAGCCGGTCGTCGCCCGGGCGTCGGTCGACGATGTCCCGGAAGAGGTCGAGGACGCGGAGGCCGAGGAGGCGCTGGCGGCAGAGCAGGCCGCTGAGGCGCCGGAGGCCGTCGCCGAGGCTGTGGAGGATGCGCCTCCCGGCAAGCGTGACAAGCCGAAGCGCCGTCCGAAGCGAGTGTCCGAAGGACTGCCTGGCCTGGCGCCGGCCGCGAGCGCGGGACCGGGCGGCAAGGTCCGGATCCAGGCCGAGGGATACACGCCGGACGGCCGACCGAAGCGGGACAAGAAGAAGAAGCGCCGCCAGCGGGTGGACCAGGACGCGGTGCAGGAGAACGTCCAGCGCGTGATGGCCGAGCTGAAGGGTGGCACGGGTGGACGGAAGCGTCGACGCAGCCGTCATGATGCGGAGACGCGCCAGCAGGTCGAGGCGGAGCGCGAGCGCCGCGCCGTCGAGGATGCGACCACGGTCCGCGTCAACGAGTTCCTGACCGTCGCCGAGCTCGCGGAACTGGTGGACGAGGACGCGACGCAGATCATCGCGAGCGCGTTCAAGAATCTCGGCATGATGGTGACCATCAACCAGCGGCTGGACTTCGACCAGATCGAGCTGCTGCTCGACGAGTTCGGCTACCGGGCGGTGCGTGAGGAGGAGTACGAGGGCGCGTTGTCGGAGGAGGAGCAGGAGGAGGAGCGCCCGGAGGACCTCGTGCCGCGCCCGCCGGTCGTCACGGTCATGGGCCACGTCGACCACGGCAAGACGTCGCTGCTCGACTACATCCGTAAGACCAACGTGATTGCGGGTGAGTCGGGCGGCATCACGCAGCACATCGGCGCATACAACGTGACGCTGGATGACGGGCGGGCCATCAGCTTCCTGGACACGCCGGGCCACGCGGCGTTCACCGCCATGCGAGCCCGCGGCGCGGACGTGACGGACGTGGTCATCCTGGTGGTGGCCGCGGACGATGCCGTGATGCCCCAGACGATCGAGGCCGTGAGCCACGCCCGCAACGCGGGCGTGCCCATGGTGGTGGCGATCAACAAAGTGGACCTCCCGGGCGCCGACGCGGAGAAGGTGAAACAGGAGCTTCTGGAGCACCAGGTCGTGGTGGAGGATTTCGGGGGCGATGTCCTCGTCCAGCCCGTGAGCGCCAAGACCGGCTCCGGCATCGACGAGCTGCTCGAGAAGGTCCTGCTTCAGGCCGAGATGCTGGACTTGAAGGCAAACCCGAACCGGGAGGCCCAGGGGATCGTGATCGAGGCCGAGCTGGACGTGGGCAAGGGCCCGGTCGCGACGGTCCTGGTCACGAACGGCACGTTGCGGGTGGGAGACGACCTGGTCTGCGGGCTCCAGAGCGGCCGGGTACGGGCACTCCTGGACGAGCGCGGCAAGGGCATCTCGGAGGTGGGGCCGGCGACGCCCGCGCAGGTCCTGGGGATCAGCGGGGTGCCGCAGGCGGGCGACAAGCTGATGGTCATGGAATCGGTCCGCGCCCACGAGATCGTCCAGACGCGGCAACGGCTGGAGCGTGAGAAGAAACTCCGCATCCGTGGCCGCGGCGTGAAGCTCACCGACATCAGCCAGCTCCTGGCTGCCGGCGAGACGGCGCAGCTGAACGTGGTGATCAAGGGCGACGTGGACGGGTCGGTCCAGGCCCTGTCGGACTCGCTGGAGCAGCTGTCGACCAGCGAAGTGGAAGTGAAGGTCATCCACCGGGGGGTCGGCGCCATCAACCGGTCCGACGCGCTCCTGGCCGCGACGTCCAGCGCGATCATCGTCGGGTTCCATGTCCGGCCGGACGCGGACGCGCGGCAGGTCGCCGAGCAGGAGGGCGTCGATATCCGGCTTTACGACGTGATCTACGAGGCGATCGAGGACGTGCGGGCCGCGCTCGAGGGGCTGCTCGCCCCGGAGGAGCGGGAGGTACTGCTCGGCGCGGCGGAGATCCGTCAGCTCTTCAAGGTCCCGAAGGCAGGCACCGTGGCGGGCTGCTATGTGACGGAGGGGGTGATCCGCCGGGCCGACCCGGTTCGACTGGTTCGCGATGGCGTACAGGTCTACCGGGGGTATCTGGGCAGCCTCAAGCGCTTCAAGGACGATGTGCGCGAGGTCCGGGAGGGGTTCGAGTGCGGGATGAACATCGAAGGCTACAACGACATCAAGGTCGGCGACGTGATCGAGTGCTTCACCGTCGAGCACGTGGCCCGCACCCTGGCGAGCAGCAGCACGGCCCGGGGCGGGGGGCAGGCCTGATACCGGTCTGATCCGTGGTTGTCGGTGTCATCGGCTGGGACCTCCACATCTACGAGGCTCATTCCCTCAAGGAGAAGCGGTCGGTCGTCCGGAGCTTGAAGGACCGGCTCCGGTCCAAGTTGAACGTGTCGGTGGCTGAAACAGGCCACCAGGACGTGTGGCAGCGCGCCGAGATCACGGCCTGCGTCGTGTCGACCGACCGACGCCAGGCCGAATCGATCCTCGACCGCGCCGACCGGGTGGTCGAGGCGGAGGCGCGCGGTCGGATCATCGACAGCTATCGAACCTTCTATTGAGGCGGCGGCCCGGATGGCCGCCGCTCCGTGCATCGATATGGCAGGACACCGAATCCAGCGGGTGAACGAGCAGCTGAAGCGCGAGGTGGCACAGATCCTTGCCGCGGAGGTCCAGGATCCGCGTGTGGGCGCCGTCGCGGTCACTCGCGTGACCGCAGCGCCAGACCTCACCCTGGCCCGGGTCTTCGTCCAGCTCATGGGCGACGAGGCGGAGCGCAGGCAGACGATGCGGGGGCTCAAGGCGGCCACGCCCTTCGTCAGGACCACGTTGGGCCAGCGCCTGCCCATGCGGCGGGTGCCGGAGCTCCGATTCGAGGAGGACCGGAACCTGGACCATGCGCTGCGGATCCGGAAACTCCTCGAGGAGGTGGCGCCGGCCGAGCGGGATGAGGAGCCGGAGTCAGAGGAATGACCGGCATATTGCCGGTGGACAAACCCGAGGGGAAGACGTCCCACGACGTCGTCGCGGGCGCCCGACGGGCGTTGGGCATTCGACGCATCGGTCACACGGGCACGCTCGACCCGTTCGCTACCGGACTGCTCCTCCTCTGTCTGGGCCCGGCGACTCGACTCGCCGAGTACCTTGGCGGTCTGGACAAGACGTACGAGGCCACGGCCCGCCTCGGCGTCCAGACCGACTCCCTCGACCTCACCGGCGCGATCACCGCGACCAGCGACGCGTGGCGAACGCTGGATGCCGAGGCGATTCGGCAGGCGTTCGAGGGTCAGGTCGGAACCCTGCGTCAGCGCCCGCCTGCCTATTCCGCAAAGAAGATCCATGGACGGCGCGCGTATGAGCTGGCGCGGGCCGGACGGCCGGTGGAGCCCGCGCCCGTCGAGGTCCATGTCCGATCGCTACACGTCACGGACGTCGATGGCCCCGATGTCCGGTTCGCCGTGACCTGCTCGACCGGTACGTACGTTCGCGCACTGGCGAGGGATGCGGGCGATCGACTCGGTGTGGGCGCCCATCTCACCCTGCTGAGGCGCGTGGCCATCGGACGGTTCAACACCGATTTCGCCCTGGCCATCCATCAGCTCGAAGACGCCGACGCCGTCCGGCGTGCCATCGTCTCGCCGCTCCGCGCCCTGGATCATCTCCCTGTCGTGGCGCTGGATTCCGGTGAGGCCGACGCGATTCGTCACGGGCGCAGCGTGCCAGTGGCCGGCCGGGCCCCCGCGGGAACGGTCGCCCTGTCTCTCGGCGAAGCGCTGGTCGCCGTCGCCGAATGTGACGGTGACACGCTCAAGCCGCGCAAGGTGCTGGCGTGAGCCCTTCCCGTCACGATTCGCCGGCCGGCTTTCCCAGCGACCATCCCGGCACCGTGGTCACCGTGGGAACCTTCGATGGGGTCCACCGTGGCCACTGGGAGGTGCTGGCGGATGTTCGCCATCGGGCCGACCAGGAGGACCTGCCGGCGGTGCTCGTCACCTTTCACCCGCACCCGCTCCGCGTGGTCCGGCCCGACCAGGCGCCTCGCCTCCTGACCACGCCCGTCGAGAAGAAGGAGATCCTGGCCGAGTCCGGGCTGGACTACGTCGTATTCCTGCCCTTCACGGAGACGCTGCGCGCGTATTCCCCGGACCAGTTCGTCCAGGACATCCTGATCGATCGCCTCCGCATGCGGCACCTGGTCATCGGATACGACCACGGGTTCGGACGCGGACGCTCCGGCGATGCGGACACCCTGCAACAGATCGGTGCGGAACTGGGCTTTGGTGTCCATGTCGTGCGCGCCCTGCATACCGACGGGACACCGATCTCGTCCAGTCGCATCAGACAGGCGCTCCTCGACGGTCGGGTCCGTGAGGCCGCCGAGGCCCTCGGCCGCCCCTACTCGCTGCGCGGCCCCATCGTTCGCGGTGACGGGCGAGGACGCTCCCTCGGCTTTCCCACGGCGAACATCCACGTGCCCGAGGACGACAAGCTGCTACCCAGGGAAGGCGTGTACGCCGTTACCGCGACCCTCCGACGAGGCACCTATCGCGGCGTGATGCACCTCGGGCCACGTCCCATGTTCCAGGGATCCCCGCCCACCATCGAGCTCCACATCCTCGACTTCGACGACGACATTTACGGCGAGGAGGTGCGCGTCGACTTCTGCGACTGGCTCCGCGACATTCACCGGTTCGCCACCGTCGACGACCTGATCGCGGCCATACGTGACGATTGCGAGCACGCGGTGCGGCTGTTCGATGCCCGGGCGACGTCGTGCGCGTGAAAGGGGGTTGTGTACCATCACGCATGGCGGTAGTGTTCAAGACTGTACATATCAGGAAGCCCGCTTCCGGATCAGCGTAGACTCTCGCGGAGGCAAAGAGGATGGTTGTCGAGAAGGAAGACATCATCACGAAGTACCAGCTCCACCCCGACGACCGGGGTAGCGCGCCGGTCCAGGTCGCGATCCTCACGGCGCGCATCAATCATCTAACCGAACATTTCCGAGCTCACAAGAAGGACCATCACAGCCGCCGTGGGCTGTTGAAGATGGTCGGGAAGCGTCGTCGCCTGTTGGACTATCTGCGACGCACGGACGTGGAGCGGTATCGGGAGCTGATCCAGGACCTCGGGCTGCGGCACTAGGACGGGTGCCGGGACTCCGTTTACGGGGCCCGGCATTCCTGTTTCTGGGGGGACCGACAGCGAGGAAAAGCGGGCCCGTCGCCGGGGGGCGCCGGGTGCGGATTGCGGCACGAGAAAGGCAAGCAAAGAGAATGCAGAGAGTGGAACGGGAGTTCGCGGGCAGGAAGCTGATCATCGAGACGGGCCGGATGGCCCGCCAGGCGCACGGTTCGTGTCTGGTCCAGTATGGTGAGACGACGGTGTTGTGCGCGGCGACGGTGCAGGACAATCCGACGCGCCTGCCGTTCTTTCCCATGACGGTGGAGTATCGGGAGAAGACGTACGCGGCGGGGAAGTACCCGGGCGGGTTCATCAAGCGGGAAGGCCGTCCGAGCGACAACGAAATCCTGTCGGCGCGGATCATCGACCGCTCGCTCCGTCCGCTCTTTCCGGACGGGTTCATGCACGAGACCCAGATGGTGATCTACGTGGTCTCGGCGGACCAGCAGAACAACGCGGACATGCCGGCGCTGTTCGGGGCGTCCTTGTCGATGAGCATGTCGAAGATCCCGTTCGACAAGCCGGTGGCCGGGGTGCGGATCGGGCGCCTGAGCGGGCAGTGGGTCCTGAACCCGACGTTCGAGCAGCTGGAGTACAGCGACGTGGACATGATCGTGGTGGGCACGGAGGACGCCATCATGATGGTGGAGGGCGGCGCTCTGGAGGTTCCGGAGGAAGACCTGGTCGAGGCGCTGGCGGCCGCGCACGCCGGGATCAAGGAGCTGATCGGGATCCAGAAGGAGATGCTGGCGGAGGTCAACGTCCCGACCATGGAATGGTCGCCCACGGTGACGGTGTCGGACGAGCTCCGGTCGCGGGTCGACGAGCTGGCGCAGGTCCGGGTCGCCGAGGCGCTGGGCCTGTCGGACAAGCAGGAGCGGAACCAGGCGCTGGCGGCGCTGCGTGAGGACGTGCAGGAGCAGCTGGCGGGCGAGTATCCGGAGGAAGAGGACCTGGCGGCCATAAAGATGCAGCTGCGCGCGTCGGAGAAGGCGATGATGCGGCGGCAGGTGCTGGAGAAGGGCGAGCGGATCGACGGTCGTGGGGTCGATGACGTGCGGGCGATCTCGTGCGAGGTCGGCCTCCTGCCCCGGACCCACGGCTCCGCGCTGTTCACGCGCGGCCAGACGCAGGCGCTGGCCGTGACCACGCTCGGCACATCGGCGGACGAGCAGCGGGTCGACTCCGTGGACGTGGTCTCGGAGACATCCAAGTCGTTCATGCTGCATTACAACTTCCCGCCGTTCTCTACGGGTGAAGCGAAGCCGATCCGGGGCACATCGCGTCGGGAGATCGGCCACGGGAACCTGGCGGAGCGGGCGATCCAGCCGCTACTGCCGGCGTACGAAGACTTCCCCTACACGCTGCGCGTGGTCTCGGAGGTCCTGGAATCGAACGGGTCGTCGTCCATGGCGAGCGTCTGCGGGGCGTCGCTGTCGCTGATGGATGCGGGGGTGCCGCTGAAGGCGCCGTGCGCCGGGGTCGCCATGGGCCTGATCAAGGAGGGCGACCAGGTCGCGGTGCTGACGGACATCCTGGGCGTGGAGGATGCGCTGGGCGACATGGACTTCAAGGTCGCCGGCACGCGCGACGGCGTGACCTCGATCCAGATGGACATCAAGGTGGAGGGGCTTTCCCTCGAGGTCATGAAGGAGGCGCTGTCGCGGGCGAACCGTGCGCGGCTGCACATCCTGGACATCATGGACAAGACGCTGGCGACGCACCGCACCGAGCTGAGCGCGTACGCGCCGCGGATCATCACGATCCAGATCAACCCCGAGAAGATCGGCGAGGTGATCGGTCCGAAGGGGAAGACGATCCGAGCGATCCAGGAAGAGACGGGCGCAAAGATCGACA
>CAYXJH010000134.1:0-8019 GCA_964465415.1 uncultured Gemmatimonadaceae bacterium | reverse complement strand
GGGCGGCGCGGTCCGCAGCAGTCGCAGCAGATCGAGCGAGGTCCGGACGGGCTGGAACCTGCTGGGCCGCTGGTGCCGGGCGTACCGGACCTGTACGTCGACCACCTCGGCGCGACGGGCGTGGGGCATGACCCGACGGTAGAGCTCGGCGTTGGCCGCCCACCCCTCAGTGGACAGGAGCGGGCCGCCACTGGCCGCTTCGATGGCGCGGCTCAGGGCCATGACGCGGTACGCCCGGAAGCCGGACAGCACATCGTCGTCGCGCTCGCCACTCCGGAGCCGGCGGAGCAGGTGATGCCAAACGCGGCGGGACCAGCGCAGTGTCCGGGGCGTCTCGGCCGGGACCATGCGGACGCGCCCGGTGACCAGGTCGGCGCCGCCCTCGATGCGCTTGACCAGGCGGGCCACGTCGGCGGGCTCGTCGGTGAAGTCGCCCTGGAGCGTCACGACCACGTCGCGCTTCGGGTAGGATGATCGCTCGACGGCTTCCCGGAGCAGCGCCTCCACGGAGCGCGCGTAGCCTTCCCGCCGCTCGTGCCGGCGGACGTGTACCGGCATGATCCGGGCGTACGGCTCCATGACCGCGTCCGTGCCGTCCGTGGACCCGTCGTCCACGACCAGGACCTGATAGTCCCGGCCGTACTCGGACATGACCTGCCGGATCTTCCAGAGGACCACCCCGATGGTCCGTTCCTCGTTATAGACTGGGATGCATATATAGATCACGTTCGTCCGCCATTTCCTGAGCGTAGGATCCGCCCTTTATACCTCGTCCTCGTCGCCCCCGTTCCCGACCCCGGGCGGCGCGGTCTTCCAGCGACGATGGTGCCAGAAGTACTGGCCCGGGTGCTGCCGGATCGCCTGCTCCAGCGCCCATGTGAACGACGCCGTGACCCGCCGTACCCGCTCCTCGAAGTCGCCTTCCGAGGGGACGGGGATCGGCACGATCCGCCCCTCGTACACCCCACCGGCGCCGCGCACCATGACACCCATGAATAGGGGCGCCCCCGATCGCAACGCCAGTACCGCCGGCCCCCGGTGCGTGGACGCCGGCCTGCCGAGGAACGGGACGAACACGCCGAGGGCGCGGGCGTCCTGGTCCGCCACGAGGGCTACCGCCCGGCCCTGGTCCAGTGCGCGGAGGGTGGCCTTGGTTGCACCACCCTTGGGGATCACGCGAATCCCGAGCCGCGCCCGCGCATCGTTCACCAGGCGATCGAAATGAGGGTTCGCCTGGCGCTGGGCCACCGCGTGCAACGGGATGCCACGGGCGGCCAGGGCGGCCCCCGCGACCTCCCAGTTGCCGAGGTGGCCGGTCACGATGACCGCGCCCGTCCCCGCCTCCACCGCTGCCCGGATCGCCTCGACGTCGGGGGGCATGCGTGTGGCCGCCACAACGTCGTCGCGTCCCAGGCGGGACAGCCGGAGCAGGCTCAGCCCCTCGCGGCCCAGGTGGGCGTAGGACTCGGCAGCGGTGGAACGGATCCACGCGTCATCCCGATCGGGGAAGGCCTGGCGCAGGTGCGCCTCCACCACGTCGGCCCGAATCCCGAGTGGGCGGTAGGCAACGCGACCGAGCCGGGCGGCCAGCGCGTCGGTCCGGCGGGCGCCGAGGAGACGGTCGATGAAGCGGGCGAACAGGATCAGGATGTACTCGACCCGGTGGCGAAGCGTGCGCATCATGAGGCCGCGGTGCCGGGATCGGGATCGGCGGGTGGCGCCGGCCGCTCCGGAGGGTACCGTTCGGTCGCGCGCTGGACCCGGTCCAGCACGTCCGCCACGGTGATGCGGTTCATGCGGCCGAGGCGCGGCTCCGTGACGGTCGGGTCGCCTTCTTCACCGGGATCGGAGTAGGCGTCCACCCAGAGGTCCTCGAACCGGCGGTACGGTCCGACCCGCCAAGGGCTCGTGTGGCCGTAGAGCCCGATGACCGGCGTGTCCACCGCCCGTGCGATGTGGACGGGGCCGGTGTCCGGCGCAATGACCAGCGCGGCGCCGTCCAGGAGCCAAAGCAGACGACGCACCCTATCGCCCAGCGCCATCACCGGCTGCCGGTCGCTTCCGGCCACGATCCTCGCCGCCAGGCGCCGTTCCCGCTCCGAGGGCCCGCCGACCAGGATCGGCTCGTAGCCGAAGTCCCGGTCCAGCGCGTTCACGACCTCCGCGTAGCGATCCGGGAGCCAGTCCTTCTTCGGGTTGGCGGACGCCGGGACGATCGCGGCCACGGGCCCGTCGAACCGGCTGAAGAACTGGCGCTGCTCCGCCCGCTCCTCGAGGGTCGGGGCGAGGCGCCACTCCAGGGGCTCGGCCGGTACGTCCAGGAGCGCCAGGAACTCGAGGAACATGTCCTGGGTGTGGCGACGCGGAGCGGTGGGGACGCGACGATTGGCGAACAGCCAAACCATGTCGCGAGAGCGTGCCCGGTCGAAGCCGACCCGGACCGGTGCGCCGGCCAACACCAGCGGAAAGACACTCTTGAAGTAGATGTTCAGGTTGATCGCCACGTCGAACCGGTCCCGCCGCAGCTCCCGGGCAAGGCGGGCGACCCCGCTGGCGCCATCCTGCTTGTGGAACACGACCACCCGATCGATCGACGGGTGGTGCGCCAGGATCGGAGCCGGCATGGGCTCCACGACCCAGGTGACCCGCCGGGATGGGTCCGCCCGCTTCAGCGCATTGACCAGCGGCAGCCCGTGGATGACGTCACCAAGCCCCGTCAGCAATACGACACAGATGTCGCGGGCGTGGGTCACGTGCCGACTCCGGCGTCAGGTGGCGAGCGGTCGGAGCGGCTCTTCGTCGACGAACTGCAGCTCGTAGAGCCGGCGGTAGAGACCTTCGCGCTCGATGAGGTCCCGGTGCGTGCCCTGGTCCACGATCCGGCCGGTCTGCATGACCGCGATCCGGTCCGCCCGGCGGACGGTCGATAGACGGTGGGCAATGACGAGCACGGTACGGTCCGCCATCACACGGTCGATGGCCTTCTGCACCAGCGTCTCGCTCTCGGTGTCCAGCGCGCTGGTCGCCTCGTCCAGGATCAGGATGGGCGCATCCTGGAGGAGCGCGCGGGCGATGGCAATGCGCTGCCGCTGCCCCCCGGACAGCCGGGTGCCCCGCTCGCCCAGGACCGTGTCGTAACCTTGAGGCAGCGCGGCGATGAACTCGTGGGCGTGAGCCGCGCGCGCTGCCGCTTCCAGGGTGGCCTGGTCCACCTCGCCCATGCCGTAGGCGATGTTCGAGCGCACGGTGTCGTGGAAAAGGATGGTCTCCTGCGTCACGATCCCCATGAGCGCCCGCAGATCGGCGATCCGCAGGTCCCGGACGTCGTGGCCGTCCAGCGTGATCCGGCCGGCGGTGGGGTCGTAGAAGCGGGGGACCAGGTTCGCGATCGTCGTCTTCCCCGACCCGCTCGGTCCCACCAGCGCCACCACCTCGCCACGACCGATCTCCAGGTCGATGGCATGAAGCACGGGCTCGCCGGACTCGTATTCGAACGACACATCCTCCAGCCGGATGCCCGCGGTGAAGCCTGTCACCGGGCGGGCGTCAGGCCGCTCCACGACCTCCGGTTCCTCGTCCAGCAGCTCGAACGCGCGCTGCGATGCCGCCAACCCCGGCTGCACCAGCGCCGGGAACCGACCCAGCCACTTAACGGGCGAGAGGATTCGGGCCGCCATCACGGTGAACGCGATGAACGCGTCCGGCGCCAGCGTCCCATCCACCAGCACCAGGTGGCTGCCGAACCAGAGGACGCCCAGCAGCGCCGTCGCGATGATCATCTCGTTGGCCGACGGGAAGAACTGGCGCCAGCGCTCGTTGCGGACCACCGCCTTGTAGTGCCGGTGGGTCAGGGCCCGGAACCGGGCCGACTCGTACGCCTCCGCGCCGCTCGCCTTCACCAGCCGCACGCCGCCCACCGTCTCCTGAATATGGGACGATAGCTCGCCCACGGCGTTCCAGACCTTGAGCACGCCCTTCCAGATCCGCTCGCGGAACTTGTTCCAGAGACCGACCATGAGCGGAATCGCCACCAGCGTGGCCAGCGTGAGCTGCCACGAGATGACGAGCAGCACCGCGAAGAAGACCAGTGTCTGGATCACGTTGGACAGACCCTGGGCCAGGTTCCGGGTCACCAGAGTCCGGACCTGGTCCACGTCGTTCGTGATCCGGGAGATGATCTGGCCGGACTTGGTGCGCTGGAAGAAGCCCAGGTCCATGTCCATCAGGTGCTCGTAGATCTGGTTGCGCAGGTCACGCGTGACGAGCTGCTCGATCACCGCGACCGTGTACATCTGCACGTAGAGCGCGATGTTCTTGACCAGGAACACCACGAACAGGATCAACAGGACGTTCCGCAACGCCTCCATCGGCGCGGCCATGGGGATCAGCCCGCCGACCAGACGCTCCAGAAGGTCGTAGATCGCACCTTCCCGCCCCTCGAACAGCCCCGCGGCCAGCTCCTCGGGCGTCCGGAACAGCACGGTCAGGAACGGGATCAGCAGCGTCATGCTGAACGCGTCCAGCGCGCTGAACACCACCATGGCGACCACCGAGACCACGAACAGCCCCGTGTAGGGTCGCAGGTAGCTCAGGATTCGCAGGTAGAGACGCATTTACGGAGGTTGGGACTTCGGGTGGTGGATTCTTTCCGGTGCATTGTACCGCGGAGGGGGGGATCGGGTCCACGGCTGGCGGCGCCAGCCGGGCCACCGGTCCCGTTAGCGAGCCCGCAGCGTCGCCACGGGCAGGATCATCTCTTCGGGCGTGGCGCCGCCGTGGAGGAACGAGCCACGGTACCGGGCCTGGTATTCCCTGAGCTTGGTCGGGTAAACGAAGAAGTAGTCCTCGAGGGCGATCAGGTAGTTCGTGGCCAGGCGGCCGGGGGGGAAGCGGAGTCGGGTCTCGTCATTCACGGCGATGACGGCGCCCGGCTGCTCGGCGCGCAGGTCCTGGCCGAACTTGTAGCGCAGGTTGGACGTGGCGTCGCGGCGCGCGAAAACGGTGACGGGTCGCTCGCAGAGGATCGAGCCGTGGTCGCTGGTGAGGACCACGTCGACGCCGGCCGCGGCCGCGGCCCGGAGGATCCGGAGGGCGGCGGAGCGTTCGAACCACTGCCGCGTGAGGGCCCGGAGGGCCGGGACGTCGCGGGCGACCTCCATGAGGAGGCTGGACTCGCTTCGACCGTGGGTGAGGAGGTCGACGAAGTTGAAGACGAGGCTGATCACGCCGGGTCCGCGCATGGCGTTGCGCACCCGGCCCAGCAGCTCGTCGGCGCCCTGGTCGGAGAAGATCTTCTCGTAATGGACGGTGATATCCTTGCCGGTGAGTTCCCGGAGGTGGGCCCGGAAGAGGTCGTCCTCGAACGCGTTCAGGCTGCCCTCGTCGGTCTCCCACCATCCGGGGTGCGCCCCGGCGATCGTGTCGGGGAAGGCCCCGCTGAACAGCGCGTTCCGCGAGTACGGCGTCGCCGTGGGCAGGATGCTGGAATACAGATCCTCCTCGATGTCGAAGATGCCGGCCAGGAGCGGCCGCATGGCGCGCCACTGGTCCAGGCGCAGGCAGTCGATCACCATGAACAGGACCGGCCCATCGGTCAGCGCGGGGAGCAGCCACCGGCGAACGACGTCGGTGCTGAGGGGCGGCCGGTCCTCGGCCGCCGTCCGCAGCCAGCCCGGGTACTCGCGTCTCACGTGCATCCCGAACTCGCGACGCAGGTCCACGAGGAGGGACCGGACCGAGTCGAGCAGCCCCGCCTCTCGCGCGTCATCGAGCCGGAGGTCCCAGTCCACGAGCTCGGAGTAGAGCCCGAAGTACTCCTGCCACGACGTGGCCGCGTCCTTGGCCGCCGACAGGTCGAGGAACCGGCTGGCGAAGTCCTGGGCCGCCCGCTGCTTGCGCAGCTGCGAGCCCTCGAGCAGCCGGGTCACCACGGACAGGACCTGCCGGGGCGACGCGGGCTTGACGAGGTAGTCGTCGACGCGCCGCCCGATCGCCTCCTCCAATGTCCGGTCCTCCTCGGACTTCGTGACCATCACCACCCGGGCGTGCGGTTCCTCCCGCCGAAGCAGGGCGAGGACCTCGAGCCCCCGGCGGCCGGGCATCTGCTCGTCCAGCAGCACCAGGTCGTACGGCCGACGACGCACCATCTCCAGCGCGTCGTCGCCGTTGCTGGTGGTGTCGACCTGATAGCCCCGCTGGCGAAGAAAGAGAAGGTGGGGCTCGAAGAGCTCCACCTCGTCGTCGACCCAGAGGATCCGTCGATCGGCAGCCTGCATGGTCGCCAAGCTACCGCGCGTCGGCCGCGGCAGCAATGCGCCGGCTGCGCAACGCCCTCTCGCCCTCTCCCTCACCCCCGCGCCCGCGCGACCTTCTCCAGTACGGCCTCCACGCTGACCCGGGCCATGCCGCCGGGACGGTGCTCCATGCTCGCGGGGTACTCTTCGCCGGGATGGCGGGCGTACCCGTCCACGATCAGGTCCTGGTACTTCCGGTAGGGGCCGTAGCGTCGGGGGTTGGTGTAGCCGTACAGGCCGATGACCGGCGTGTCCAGCGCGCGGGCCACGTGCAGCGGTCCGGTGTCGGGGCTGATCACCAGCGAGGCGCCGTCCAGGAGCCAGACCAGCCGACGCATGTCGTCGCCCAGCATGTCGATCACCTGGGCCCCGGTCCGGGCCAGGATCTCGTCCGCGGCGCGCCGCTCGATGAGCGATGGCCCGCCGACGATCACGGGGCGCATCCCGAAGTCCTGCTCCAGGGCGTCCATGAGCCGCGCATACCGCTCCGGGCGCCAGTTCTTCTCGGGCTTGCTGGTCCCGACGACGACGGCGCACGCGGGACGATCGAGGCCGTCGAAGAACGCGCGCTGGGCCCGGCGGCCCACGTCGGGGATGGAGATCCGCCATTCCACCGGCTGCGGGTCGATGCCCAGGTACTCGAGGAACTCGAAGTACTGGTCCTGCACGTGCTGGACGGGGCGCGCGGGGATGCGCCGGTTCGTGACCAGCCAGTTCATGTCCCGCGCGCGGGCGCGGTCGAACCCCAGCTTGATGTCGGCGGGCGCCAGCGCGACCAGCCCCCCGGCCTTGGCGTAGACCTGGAGGGCGAGGAGGAGGTCGAACCGGTGGCGTCGAAGGTCGCGCGCGGTGTCGCGGAACGACCGCCAGGCGCCGAGCCCCTTCCTGCGCCGGAACAGGATGAACCGGTCGACGGCCGGATGGTCGCGGACCAGTAGGTACGGCACGGGCTGGATCACCCAGGTGATCCGGGTCGTCGGCCATGCCCGTTTCAGCGCGTTAACTACTGGCAGGACATGCACCGCGTCACCCAGCGCGCTGAGCATGACCACGCAGATCTCGGCCGGCGGCTGCTGGAAGGACGGCATGGGGCGGGAAGGTCCTGCGCCGGCCTCGATCCGTCAACCGCCCGGCCCAGTGGACGGGCCGGATGTCGACCTGGCCGGGCCCCGGACGCCGTCGCCGGGCTCGACCGCGGCATAGCCTTCGTCGAACGGGCCACGCAGGGTTTCCACCTCTCCGGCACGCGCCGTCTGCCGCTCCCATTTTCGCGCGGATCGCCAGAACCGGCGGATCATGGACTGCCGGGTCCGCCGCCCCAAACGACGCCGTATGGTGGCCCGGTCCAGGTCCAGCACCAGCGCCGCGGGTGCCCCCGATCCGCCGGCGCCCACCAGCAGGATGTTCTTGAGGTTCAGGTCCCGGTGCACGACCCCCCGGTCGTGGAGCAAGCGGACCAGTCGGCCGGCGGCGAACATTGCGGCGCCGGCGGCGGGAGGGGCGCCGGGGCCATGGAACAGGAACGTCGCCAGATCCACGGAGTCGGGCACCCAGCGTGTGACCAGGTCGCCGCGATAGAGCATGGGACCCGCATCGTAGAGGGCGACGCCGACGGGCTCGGGCGCCGGCACCCCGAGCCGTCGGACCGCTGCAAGCATCCGAAGCTCCCGTTCCGGTCTGGAGGCGCCGAGCCGGAGATAACGCTCGCCCCGGACGCGGGCCAGCG
>CAYXJH010000133.1:0-8026 GCA_964465415.1 uncultured Gemmatimonadaceae bacterium | reverse complement strand
CAGGCCGCGGCAAGAAGTGCGAGACCAAGGGCGGCGAGCCGCGGGACACGGTACGGCATGGAACCTCCTGAATCGACGGAACCGACCGGATGACCGGGGTTGGCTTATCAGGTACGCACTTGAAGCCGTGTGGTTCCAGTCAGCCTAGCCCGCCCCTTCCGGGCCCCGGCTGTCCCTGCGTCTCGTGACCGTGGCGGTCGTCAACGCAACGGTATCGAGAACCCGGCGAACACGTTGAGCGCCCGGTTCTTGATGTCGTTGTTCCCCTCGGGATCGTCCTCCAGGTTGACCAGACCGACGTTGTAGCGAGCCTCGAGCAGGATCCGCCCGATCCCCACCGGCAGCGCGAACCCGGCCCCGGCCATCACCCCCACGTCGGTCGTGCTACGGTCGAAGTCGTCTTCACAATCCTCGGTCTCCGACTCACCAAGAACCTCGAAACGGACCTGGCAGCCCACCTCGAACGAGACGGCCGGCCCAGCGAAGATGTAGGATCGGAAGAGACCCACGGGCACGGCCAGTCGGAGCAGGACCGGCACCTCGACGTAGTCCAGCTCGAGATCGATCGAAGCGCTCCCCTCGCCTGGAATGCTGACCTCACCGCCGCCGCCCTTCTGCACGTACAGGAGCTCGGTCTGTAGCGAGGCCGGGCCGAAGCCGAGCCTGAAGAAGCCACCGGCAGCCAAACCGCTGCGGGTCGTGCTGCTGACCTCCAGGCCAGGCACGCCGAAGTCGTTGCGGATCGCCTCCTCGGCGCCCGCAAGCGTCGCGAAGCTGGGACCGAGCTTGAAGCCGATCTCCCTCGACTGGGCCTCGGCCTGCCCAGCCGTCAACCCGAGCGCCAGCACGGTGAAAACCACGCAGGATGCCCTACGCATACGTCCTCCACAGGTTGGGTCTGTCTTTCGGGGAGATCCGACGGGGTGCCCGGCCGTCCGCCCGACGGCGAGCGGGCCAACGATACCAAGCGGCCGGATGGCCGTCAAGGTTCTTGTGACACCAACGCGGCCCGATCAACCGGCCCGCCGATGTCGGACCTTACCACCCCCTGGCGTGTACGTCCCGGCGAGACCCGGTCGGCCGGCTGCGAGACGGGGTCCCTGCGGCGCTCCTCTTACACACTGTGATACATGATGTCGATGAAGTCGTTGTCCGTCCTCGCCCTGGTGGCGACCGTCGCGGTGGGTGCCTGTGATCGAGCGGATGGCAGCCTGAACCGCGCGGATGTCCAGCAGGCGGCGCCCGGCATGGACATGGACCCGCACGTGATGCAGCTGGTCATGGAGATGCAGACCATCCAACAGGAGCTGGCCCCGATCCAGGAGGCCGCGCTCCAGGACGAGGCGCTGGCCGGCCAGCTCGCCGCGCTCCAGCTCCAGGTCGAGACGGCCATGCGCGAGGAGGACCCTGCGCTGATGGGCCGGATCGCCGAGATCGAGGCGGAGCTTGCGGCGGCCCATGAGTCCGGCGATGATGCCCGGCTCCAGGCCGTGAGTGTGGATGCGCAAGCGCTGCAGCAGGCGATCCAGACGATGCAGATGTCGGTGCTCGAGCGCCCGGAGATCCGCGAGCCGATCGAGGCGTTCGAGACGGCGCACCGCGCCAGGATGATCGAGATGCACCCGGAAGCGGAGGCGCTCCTGGCGCGGGCCGACGAGATCATGGACGAGCTCGGACAGTAACGTGGCCGGTCGGCGCGGCACCGTTGAGCCGGCCCGGGACGAGATCGTCGTGATCTCGGTCCTTCTGCCGATCCCGGCCAGGCGCGCGTACGATTTCTTCACCTCGAGCGCTTTGCTCCAGTCGTGGCTGGCCCCGGTGGCCGAGGTCGAACCGGAAACCGGCGGCCGCTACGAGCTGTTCTGGGATCCGGCCGACCGGGAGAACAACAGCACGATCGGCTGCCGGGTCACCGCTGTCCTGCCGGGCCAGTTCATCGCCTTCCAATGGCGGAGCCCGAAACAGTTCAAGGAGTTCGCGAACGCCGCGGACCCGCTGACGCACGTAGTGGTGTTCTTCGTGCCGGAGGGCGATGGCACCCGGGTCCACCTCATCCACTCCGGGTGGCGGCACACCGCGGAGTGGGAAGCAGCGCGGGCCTGGCAGGAACGGGCCTGGACCGGCGCGTTCCGCCAGCTGGAAGAGGTCGGGTCCGCCGCACCTTCTCCCTGAAGCTGTCCGCGGGGCGGAACGCGCGGTTGTGTGATCGAGTATATTCAATCCGTGACGGACTGACCTCCTGATACCCATGACTCGAGGCCACGTTTCCCTGCTCTGCCTGATGACGCTGGGAATTGCGCCGAGCGAAGCGGACCCCGGCGTCTCGTCGACCCCTGCGCCGGAAGCGGCCCTTTCGGCCCCGCTCAGTCTGGAGGTGGCTTCGACCGCACAGCCGCTTCCCTTCTTCTACGACCTCTACACCTTCCGCGGCGCCTCCGGTGGCACCGACGTGGTCGCCGCGTTCGCGGTGCCTGTCGAGCTGCTCAAGCGGGAGCGCGAGGGGGGGGAGCTGCGGTACCGCTTCGATGTCTCGCTGGTTCTGGCCGACACCGCGCTACGGTCGATCTCACGCACCGATGACTCCGTGTTCGTCGCCGTGGACCGCCCGCTCGCCCGCGGGCACCTGCTGCATACCTATATCCAGGTGGAGGCGCCGGCTTCCGCGACCACGGTGCAGCGAGTCATCATGACCGACGCGTCCACGCCAGGCGTCGGGCAGCTCTACACCACCCCGTTCCTGATTCCCGACTACGGTGGTTCCCAGCTCATGCTGAGCGACATCGCGCTCGGCCTGCCCGGTTCCCGGTCCGGCTGGACCCGCGGCGATGTCGCCCTCGCCCTGCTGCCGACCTCCCAGTTCCCCGCGGGATCGTTCGACGTGTACTATGAGGTCTACAACCTGCCCGGCCATGATCGGTACACCACCGAGCTCTCCATCGAGCCGCTTGACCATGGCGACGCGGACGCGGCGAGCCGGGAGGATCCCGTGCGGATCCGGTTCACCGGCGATGCGACGCCCGGGCGGGACAACGTGGTGAGGGAGCTGAGGCACGTGGATGTGGCGCGGGGCGCGGGACGCCACCGGCTCACCGTGACCGTCACCAACCTGGAGACCGGCGAATCGGCAAGCCGGGCCCGCTCCTTCGAGGTCCGGGGCTCGGGCCCGGGCGCCACGCTGGTGACGGCGCTGCCACGCGGGACGAGGACGGCGCTGCGGCCGTGAGCGACGCATGATCCCGCGAGCCGGCCGCACCCTCCTCGGGCTGACCATGGCCGTGAGCATGGCCGCCGCCTGCTCGCAGGCTCCGGCGTCAGGAGGCTCGGACAAGGGCCCCGTGATGACACCCTCTGATTTGTTCGCCGGACTGGAGGGACGCCTGCTCGCCCGGGACCGCCTCTCGATCGACTTCGACATCACGGCCGCCGACGCCCTGGAAGGCCGAATCGAGGGCACGTTGTGGATCGAGGGGGACGGCATGACCCTCCAAGCGGCCGGCGAGCTCGGTGGCGCCCCGCTCGCCGTATCCATGAGCGTGGCGGACGACCGACTTCTCGGCGGGAGCGATACGCGTCGATTCGATGAGCCGGTCCCGCCCGACCTGAAGGGCGCGATGCTGTTGGGGCTCACGAGGATGGGGCTGTTGCACAACGTGGCTCGCCTGGCGGCCGGGGCGCCTCCGGACCGCGGGGATGGCACGGTGCGGGAGTGGGTGACGGTCGAGAATGTCGAGTGGGCGCAGTCCTTCCATTTCGACATCCACGTGGGTGGCCAGGCCACGGCCGACGCCCGGCTCTGGCTCGACGAGTCGGGCATGCCCCGCGAGCGGCGACAGACCGTGCGGTTTCCCGGCGGCGCCATGCAGGTACACGAGGTGTATGTCGTCCGCTAGCGGGTAGGATGCGGATCTGGGATATCGATCCGGCCGATCTATGCCCGAGCCACCTGCTCGGCGAGCACCGGGAGCTTCACGGGCTCTGGAACATCCTGACCCAGGACAAGGTCGGGTACCGGAGGCATCCGGAGACGATCCGCTGGGCGGGCAAGCTCGCGGCGCTGTACTCGCGGCATGAAGCGCTGGTGGAGGAGATGCTACGCCGCGGGTACCAGCACCGGTCCCCCCTCGACCCGGCGCTCGCCACCGGCGCGTCGACCCAGTCCGACTACGTGGACGCGCCCGACGCCCAGCGTCGGATCCTCCGCACCAAGGGCTGCCTCTGCTTCAGCCTTCACCCCTGAGGTCATCGATCGGGACGTTTCCACCGGTCAACACGCCCACGACGCTCTGGCCACGGAGACGGTCACCGAGCTCGACCGCGGCGGCAAGCGACGCGGCGCCCGCCCCTTCAGCCACCAGCTTCGCCTCCGTCGCCAGCAGCCTCATGGCGGCGCGGATCTCCGTGTCGGAGACCAGGACGAAGTCAGCGAGCACGTCTCGCATGATCCCC
Organism: uncultured Gemmatimonadaceae bacterium; assembly: GCA_964465415.1. GTDB lineage: Bacteria > Gemmatimonadota > Gemmatimonadetes > Longimicrobiales > RSA9 > SLCC01. The sequence goes on along the minus strand of CAYXJH010000133.1, from coordinate 3,580 downwards.
ATGGTCAGCTCGAACGGCACCCGGGTCGCCAGCCCCTCGTGCTCCGTCTCCATCACGTCGCACGGGTCCAGGGTGCCGGCGGACCACGCGCGGTGGACACCGGGGGCCGCGGCGGACTGAACCCCGATCAGTGTGGTGTCCGGGCTCAACGCACGCATGACGATCCCCTGCCCGGCAGCGCCGCTCCCACCGCCCACCGGGACGATGAGCGTTCCAACGTCCGGCAGCGATTCCAGGATCTCCAACGCCATCGTGGCCACGCCCGCCACGTGGGCGGGCTCGTTCGCCGAGTGCACGTAGCGGTGCCCGGCACGGGCCGCCTCCCGTTCGCACGCTTCTCTGGCTTCATCGAAGTCGCGGCCATGGCGGCGAACCTCGGCCCCGAGGCTCTCCATGGCCGCGACCTTCAGCGGGTTAGCCGCTTCCGCCGGCACGTAGATGATGACGCGGACGCCGAACAGGTGACCCGCAAAGGCGAGGGACTGGCCGTGGTTCCCGGTGGACGCCGCCACGAGGCCGGCCCGTCGCTCAGCGGTATCGAGCCCGGCCACCAGGTTGACGCCACCCCGAACCTTGAACGCGCCCACGGGCTGGAGGTTCTCGCACTTGATGTGGTAGTCGCAGCCGAGGCGCTCCGAGAGCTTCCAGGAACGGACCAACGGCGTCGGCTGGAGGTGCGTCGCGATGACGTCCCTCGCGGCGTACACGTCGTCGAGGGTGGGCGGAACCAGCGAAGGATTCATGGGCGCTCCGGTCGGGGGCAGGGCTGGACGGGCAACGCATGACCCGACAACATAAGGAGCGCTCGGGTGGCCGCGACAGCCACCGGCCACACCAGGGCCGGAGGAGGGAAGCGTGGACGGAAAGGGTCCGATTCCGGCAGGGGAGCCTGCTCTGCGAGACAGGCTCGATCGGCTGTGTGCGGAGGGCCAGGAGATCTGGGACCGCTTCGATACGGAGGTACGGCAGCGGGACTGGCACCCGTTCGTCGCCGCCGACTACGGCGCTGTCTTGGAGGCGCTCTGCTCGATCCGCGCCCCGGGCCAGCGGTTCCTGGAATGGGGCTCCGCCACGGGCGTCATCACGATCATGGCCGACCTCCTCGGGTTCGATGCTACCGGTATCGAGCTGGATGACGAGCTGGTGGGCACGGCCCGTGAGCTTGCCCGGCGCTACGATTCCCAGGCCCGCTTCGTGGCGGGCAGCTTTCTCCCGGCCGGCTACGAATGGACGTCGAAAACGGGGGACCGTCGTCTGGGCACCATCGGGCGGGGCCGGTCGGGCTACCTCGAGCTGGGACGGCCCCTCGAGGAGTTCGACGTCGTGTTCGGCTATCCATGGATCGGCGAGGAGCCGGTCATGCATGACGTGATGCGGCGGTTCGGCAGGACCGACTCGGTCCTGCTCCTCCACGGCGCCCGGGGCATCGAGATGTACCGCGCCGGCCGCCGCGTCCACGAAGCGGGTGACACGCCGACCGTTGGAAGACTGTCGTGAGGATGGATGCGTTGAAGATCATCCGGACGATCGTGCCACTCGCCGGCGCGCTGCTGCTGGTTGCCGGGGGTTGTGAGCCGCGGGACAGGGACGTGTGGGAGGTGGACCCGCCGCTGGCGTTCGACACCGCGGCGGTGGTCATCGAGACGGCGGATGGGCAGGTCAGGATCCGCGCCGAGATCGCGGAGAGCCACGACCAGCGGGCCTACGGCCTGATGGAGCGTCCGAGCCTGCCGGCGGAGCAGGGCATGCTGTTCACGTACACGAGCCCGCAGCCACCGGGATCGGGGTTCTGGATGTTCCGGACCCTCATCCCGCTCGACATCGCGTTCATCGACGGAGACGGCCGCATCGTCGCGATCATGGAGATGCAGCCCTGCGAGAGCACCAACCCGCGTCTGTGCCCCATCTACGGTCCCGGCCTGGAGTATGAGGCGGCGCTGGAGGTGAATCGGGGCGCGTTCGGCCAATGGGGCGTCCGCGTCGGGGACCGGGTCCACTTGGAGGGCGATGGCGGGTGACGGGACTCCCGCAGCGGCTGCGCGCCCGCTTCCATGAGGCCCGGGCGGACCGCTTCGTGGCGCGGCTCGGCCCGGCTCACGGGGACACGCTCCTGGATCTCGGCGGCAGCGACGGCGCGCTGGCGGAACGCATCTGTCGTCGCGTTCCGTTGGAGGTCACGGTGGCCGACACGGCGGTGGAGACCCGCGCGGCCGCGCTGGCCCGCGGGTTCGAGCACGTCCTCCTCGATCCCGATGCGCCGCTCCCGTTCGACGCGGGCGCGTTCGACCACGTGCTCTGCAACTCGGTGATCGAGCACGTGACGCTGCCCAAGGCCGAGTGCGCCGTAACGGCAAGGGTGCCCCAGGCGGAGTGGGAGGCGCGTTCCGCCGCGGCGCAGGACGCGTTCGCGGCGTCGATCCGCAGGATCGCGGCGTCGTATTTCGTCCAGACCCCGCACCGCCACTTTCCGGTGGAGCAGCACGTGCATCTGCCGTTCGTCCAGTACATGAGCCACGACAACCTGTGTCGGCTGGTCACGTGGACCGATCGGTACTGGATCAAGTCGTGCCAGGGATCCGTGGACTGGGAGCTGCTCACGCCCGCGCGCATGGCCGACCTCTTCCCCGACGCACAGGTCGAGGTCGAGCGGCTCGCGGGGCTTCCCAAGTCCATCATCGCCTGGAAGCGGGGCCACTGAGCCGGGGAGCCGGCGGAAGGAGCGAACATGGGAGACGGGAGCCGGGACGTCGCCGGGAAGATGCGCAAGTCCGATGCGGAATGGCGAGCGGAGCTGACACCGGAACAGTACCGGATCATGCGGGAGCACGGCACCGAGCCAGCCTTCGCCGGTGAGCACTGGGACCGGAAGGAAGCGGGGACGTACCGCTGTGTGGCCTGTGGCGAGCCGCTGTTCGGGTCGGACACCAAGTACGAGTCCGGCAGCGGCTGGCCCAGCTTCTATCAGCCCGTGGCCGACGAAGTCGTCGAGACTCGGGAGGACCGTAGCCTGTTCATGAGGCGAACCGAGGTGCTCTGCGCGCGTTGCGACTCGCACCTCGGGCACGTGTTTCCCGACGGCCCCCGGCCGACCGGGCTCCGCTACTGCATCAACTCCGCGGCTCTGGAATTCGAACCCCGGCCGGACGACTCGTGACGACGGAGGACCCCGATCTCTTCCTACCGGCGCCGCCGGACGGGTCGGAGCCGGCGGGACCGCTCGCGGCGGCGCCATGCGGGGCGACGGCGTCCGGATCCGAAGCACGCTTCGCCGTGGCAGGAAGCCGCGCGTGTGTCACCGGCGACGTCCGGCGTGGTGACCACGAGGTCCGCACGCACCCGATCCGCATTGCTGCCGGTCTCCACGTCGCCGGCGCCGTCTGCGAGGACGCGTCGATAACAGCGCTGGGCATGGAGCGTACGCTCCGGATCGATGATGCGGTCCTCATCGAGAGGATCGTCGTTCCGCGCGACGTCCCTTCCTGTCTGTTCGAATGGCAGGCGGTGGACGACGACGCGACCTTCGATGTCGCGTGGACGACGGGCCTGGACGGGGACGGCGCCGCCGACTCGCTGCGATGGC